>DATLSW010000047.1:0-4205 GCA_035533955.1 Ktedonobacteraceae bacterium
GGTTTGGATACTGCTAACACGCAGAAGTTTCGTAATGTAGCCCGCAATGGCCTGGCATCTCTCGTTGTAGACGATGTCTTACCGCCGTGGCAACCGCGTGGCATCGAGATTCGCGGACACGCGGAAACCGTTGCCGAGGGCGGCCAGCAGATTCTACCGAACTTTAGCCCAGAACTGATCCGCGTAGCGCCACAGCGCATTATCTCCTGGGGTCTGGTTCCAGGCGCTCGTTCGGCACGTACTGTGGAGTAAGAGACTGTCCTTTGAGATAAGTGAAGAAGGATCGATGTTGCATGTTGACCATCCGGCGTTATACCCCGGCGGATCAGGTTGCCGTTGAGTTTCTGCATGTGTTTGTCATGCAAGCTGTTGGGGCCTATCTTGGGCGCGGTCCCTGGGACGATGATCTTTATGCCATTAAAGATCATTATCTCGACAGCCAGGGTGAATTTCTGCTTGGCGAGATCGCGGGCCGTATTGTTGCTATGGGAGCGTTTCGTCGCACCTCGCCCGCGCGCGCCGAAATCATGCGTATGCGTGTCCATCCCGATTATCAGGGGCAAGGTTTCGGACACCGAATACTCGACGAACTCGAAACGCGCGCTCGTGCCAGCGGCTATAGCGCACTCCATCTCCATACCTCAACAGTGCAGGTTCCCGCGCAGCAGTTGTACAAGAAGCATGGCTTTCGCGAGGTAGGACGAGAGATGTATCATGGGCTCCAGATTATTTTGTATGAGAAGTCATTGAGCCAGGAGCCTACTTTCGTAGGGTAGAAATCCTTCCAAAAGCATCTACCCGACGCTTCCCTATTTGTAGTATGGTATCTACGACGATAACCAGAGGAGGCGCGTATGATTGATCCTATTCTTGAACTGGCGTATCAATTGACACAGTCCGGCGAACCCTTTGTGCTTGCCACCGTTGTCTGGTGCGAGCGTCCTACGTCCGCCAAACCGGGCGCGCGGGCCATCATCCGCGCGGACGGACAGATGACCGGCTGGATCGGCGGTAGTTGCGCTCAGCCCGTCGTCTTGCGCGAAGCGGCGCGTCTGCTGCGCGAGGGCGGCGAGTCGTACTTGCTGCGACTTGGCGTCTCCGAAACCGAAACGGTGCGTGGCGATCTGCGCACATTCCCTATGTCCTGCGCCAGCGGCGGCGTATTGGATATCTACATGGAACCACATTTCCCTCAGCCGCAACTGCTCTTAATCGGCGACTCACCGGTGATTGCCGCGCTCAGTCGATTGGCTCCGGTGCTGAACTTCAGCGTCTCGCAGTTCGCCTTTACCGATTTCGGCCAGTTGCCAATTAACGAGCAGACGTACATGCTGGTCGCCAGCCACGGGCAATATGACGAGGACGCGCTGGAAAAGGCGCTGCGCAGTCCCGCTCGCTATGTCGGCATGGTTGCCAGCCGGAGACGCGCGGATACCTGCCGCGACTATCTGAGGGGATCAGGTCTGACGGAAGAAGAGATCAAGCGCCTGAAAGCGCCTGCTGGTTTAGATGTGGGAGCAGCCACACCTGAAGAGATCGCGGCCAGCATCCTGGCGGAACTGGTGCAGGTCAGGCGGCGCGGCTTGCCCGGCCATGCGCAGGGTGAGCGGCGGCCCGCCGAAGATCGCGTAGAACGGCACGAAGACGTACCTGCTCCAGTTGAAACAGCCATTGATCCGATCTGCGGCATGACGGTAGAAATAGCCACGGCGCGGCATCGCAGCGCCTACGAAGGGCGTGATTACTATTTCTGCTGCCCGGCCTGCAAGCGGTTGTTTGAGAACAGCCCGCAGGAATATCTAGTCAAGCGAGAACAATGAAGCGGGCGTATGAACTCGTTGTAGGTAAGCAAGCGGCGTGGCGGCACAATTCGTTGCGCCCGTCCCACATTGGATAAGGCAGTTGACTGGTGCAACGAAGAGATCAGCGGCGTTTTCGCCGTTTTCTCGTCACTCGCTGGGCTGTCTCGCGCTGCCCAAAACTCGTTGTGCCGACTTGCGTCTCGCCGGGGAACGATCGTCTCGGATCATCGGTGGCGGGAGTGCCAGTCGTCTGATCATATCCAACTTCAAGCACTTGCTCTGTTCGTCCAGGCAGCGGTTCCTGTCCCGGCGGCGGCGGCGTCACTTGCGGGCCGGGCTTTGAGGTCGGCCATGCAAAACGCGGCGGATGGAGATGCTGCCCCTGTTTTTGTTGCATGTGTTCTTTCTCCTGCACTGTTGCGGTTCCGCGTCTGTATCATTCGTAGATAGCACGGACCATAGACCGAAAAGGTGACGCTTGTGATATGATAAAAGTAATAGCCACGGCAAGCCATCGCAGCACGTTTGAGGGACGAAACTACTAATATTTCTGCTGCCCGGCCTGCAAGCGGCTGTTTGGAAACGACTCGCAGGACTGTCTTGCAAAATGTGAAAGGTAGTGAATATTATGGAATTTTCCGGTAGTCAGGCCATTGCCGCGTCCAACGCGAAAGTGTGGGCTTTTTTGCTTGATGTCAACAATGTCGCATCCTGCGCGCCAGGGTTTCAAAGCCTCGAAGAGCTGGGGCCGGAACACTGGAAGGCCGTGGTAGCCGTTGGCGTAGGGCCGGTCAAAGCCAAATTCACTCTCGATGTGACGCGCCCTGAGATGCAGGAACCGGAACGCATGATAGTGAAGGGGCGCGGCAAAGCGCCTGGCAATGCGGTGGACTTGTTTGGTGAAATGCTGCTTGTTGCAGAGGAAGGCGAACAAACACGTATGGATTGGAAGGCGACCGTGGTGGTGAGCGGCACGATTGCCAGCGTGGGCGCGCGCCTGCTCCAGGGAACGGCGGATAAACTGACGGGTCAGTTTTTCGAATGTCTCAAAGCGAAGATACTGGCTTCCTGAACAGGAGCGGCTCATGCAAACTGCCGTTGAACGCTGGAAGGAAATTCTCGACGCGCGGGCCTCGCAGATGGACGCAGCCTATGCCCGTCTCGGTCGTACCAGCGCGGATTTCTGGGACCGCCGCGCGCGCAACTTTCATCGCACGACGCGCGCATCCGCGGCGAGCGACCCGTTCTTTCTCCGGCTACAGCGCGAAATGACGCCTGAGATGACCGTGCTGGATGTGGGCGCGGGTACAGGACGTTTTGCCCTCGCGCTTGCGGAGCGAGCGCGTCAAGTCATCGCCGTTGAGCCGAATGCTTCCATGCTGGACTATCTACGCCGCGAGGCTAGCGCGCGCGGCATTGGGAATATCACCTATTATCAGACGACATGGCAGGACGCGCCTGCCGATCTTGCTGCCGATTTCGTCATATGCAGCCACGTCCTGTATCCTATCCGCGACATCGTGCCGTTCCTGAAAAAATTGCGCGCGGCCACGCGCCTCGCTTGCTATATCTACCTGCGCGCCGCGTCCATCGATGCCATCACGGCTCCCCTCTGGCGCCACTTTCACGGCCAGGAACGCCGCGGCCCTCCCGGCTACATTCACGCGCTGGATGTGCTGTATGAAATGGGCATCTACGCCAACGTGGAGGTGGTCAAGCTCCCACTCTTCATGGCCTATGCCTCGATTGAGGAGGCAGTCGAAGAACAGATCGAGCAGCTCATTTTGCCGGATAACGAGAAAACGCGCCGCGAACTGCGATCTTTGCTGGATGACTGGCTGATCGAGCGCGACGGCGCACTGCGTCCGCCGCCGCAGGAGATGGCGGCGGCAATGATCTGGTTCCAAACAGAACCAGATGTCTAACAGAAGAGACATGGCCTGGATAGCTGGCTTGCCAGCTACCCAGGCCATGTCTCTTCTGTTAGACGATGGCCTGATCCAGGTTCTTGAAAAACGTTCCCAGCGATCTCTTCGTGAAGTTTTCGCCGAGGGGATTGTTGACAATCTTGGCGATCAGCCCTTCCATTTCAGCCGAGGCACTGTAGTGCAGCAGCGCGCCGCCAGGCTCGTCCGCGATATTGATCTGACTGACCGCGTTGATCGCGCCGCCTCGCCCCTTGCGCTGCACTTCGAGTACGAGCGACGAGGGCGCTTGCTGCTGCGCGATCCGAATAACGGCGGCGTATGGCCCTTTCAGCCCAGGTAAAGCGGTGGTGATATTGGCTTGCAGGCTGCTGGCGTCAAGGTATTCGATAGAGTCGCAGCCGGGAATGCATTGTTTGAGGATAGCCGGATTCAAGATAGCATAAAATACTTGCTGGCCGGACGCCTTAAATTTGTG
>DATLSW010000048.1:0-8065 GCA_035533955.1 Ktedonobacteraceae bacterium
ACCTGTGGTTTCGTGCCGCGCATCGTGGGCGCGTCCGCCGCGGCGCTGGCGCATGCCGTGCGGCATTACACCTTCATCTCCAGTATTTCCGTCTATGCCGACTTTAGCGCGGCAAACCTCGACGAGTCCGCGCCCGTCGGCACGCTGGCGGATGCGACCCAGGAAAAAGTCACGAACGAGACCTATGGCCCGTTGAAAGCGCTGTGCGAGCAGGCAGCGGAGCAGGCCATGCCAGGTCGCACGCTGGTGGTGCGCCCAGGGCTGATCGTTGGCCCAGACGATCCTACTGATCGCTTCACCTACTGGCCGTGGCGCGTGGCGCAGGGCGGCGAGATGCTGGCTCCGGGGCGGTCAGAGCAGCCGGTGCAGTTCATCGACGTGCGCGATCTCGCCGCCTGGATCGTGAATATGGTCGAGGCGAACAGAACCGGTATCTACCAGGCCACCGGGCCGGACGACCGGCTCTCGATAGGCCAGATGCTCGACGAGTGCCAGCAGGTAACGGGCAGCGACGCGCGTTTCACCTGGATTGGCGATGCCTTAGCGGCGCAACTGATGGATGACGAGGTGGCGAACTTCCAGCCCTGGGTTCCAGAGGCATACGCGGGCATGAGGAACGCCAACTGCCAGCGCGCCATCGCTGCCGGCCTCACCTTCCGCCCGCTCTCGGAGACGATCCGCGACACGCTGGCCTGGAAAGCCGCCAGCCCCTCCCGCGACGAAATGCGTTCAGGGCTGACACTCGACAAGGAGCGAGAGCTGCTGGACAAACAGCGGCGGAAGTAGCGATCCCAGAGTGAGAATGGGTCAGCAAATATGGCGGCGTAATGCATTGCGCCGCCATATTTGCTGACCCATTCTCACCTCCTGGCCTTGCGGTTGCCCCGGAATCTGCTATAATGGGGCCATTGTATAGGAATTGTAAGGATATTTTTTGCGAGATTGCCCGGCAATCAATAAACATATGTATAAGGAGCTAGACTAATGAGCGACCGCGTGGGCCAGCAAGTAGGGAATTATCGCCTGGTGCGACTTTTAGGAAGCGGCGGTTTTGCCGACGTCTATCTCGCCCGGCACGTCTATCTCGATAGTCCCGCTGCCATCAAACTGCTGCGCGCCAACCTGGGCCAGCAAGACCTGGACGACTTTCGCGGGGAAGCGCAGACCCTGGTGCGCTTGCTTCACCCGCATATCGTGCGCCTGCTGGACTTCGGCGTGCAGGATGGCGCGCCCTTCCTGGTGATGGACTATGCTCCCAACGGCACGCTGCGCCAGCGTCACCAACGCGGCGAGCGTCTCGCGCTCTCTACGGTCGTTGATTACGTCGATCAGGTGGCAAGCGGGCTGCAATTTGCCCACGATCAGAAGATCGTGCATCGCGACGTCAAACCGGAAAATATGCTGTTGGGACGGCAGCAAGAGATTTTGCTGTCTGATTTCGGCATCGCCGTTGTGGCTCAGAGTACACGCGCGGACCTGACACGCGACACCACCGGTACGATTGCCTACATGGCTCCCGAACAAATCCAGGCGCACCCGCGTCCCGCCAGCGATCAATATTCGCTGGGCATTGTGGTCTACGAGTGGCTAAGCGGCGCGCGTCCCTTCGCCGGTTCATTCACCGAAGTCGCGGCCAAGCATCTCATGGTGGCTCCGCCGCCCTTGCGCGAACTCCTGCCCACCGTCTCACCAGATGTAGAGATGGTGGTATCTACCGCGCTTGCCAAAGATCCCAAACAGCGCTTCAGCAGCGTGCAGGCATTCGCTGTCGCGCTGCACGAGGCCTGTCAAACGCAGCAAACGCTGCGCGGCGTCTTTCCGACCTTCGATCAGACGTTACCTGCTTCCATAACGCCTGCTCCGTCTCGCGCGCGACCGGCGAATCCTATCACGCCGCTGCCGTTGTCTATGCCTTCAGGGCAGCAAGAAGTGATTGTTTCAGCGACAGGTGAGACGCATACCCCGGCTATCTCGTCGCCGCGTTCACCTGAGGCAAATGTCCCGATCAACGCCGCGCCGGGCATGTCGGAGACCAACATACGGACGGAAATCTCTTCACAAACGTTGCCATCAGCGCCAGCACCAATGGCAGTCTCTTCACCCGGTCTACCGCCCGTGGGAATCAGCTTTCCTCCTCCTCCTGCCATTCAGGGACAACCGCAGCCTGCCCCGCGCGCTATGTCGCGCCGCGCCGCTCTCATTGCCGGAGCGGCGGCGGTGGGAGTAGTGGCTGTTGGCGGCGTCACCTGGTTTATCGCCTCACATTCATCTTCTCCATCCACCGCGCACACAACCGGCGGCGCGCAAACAACGCCCACAACATCATCATCGCCCACCAATGCCCCTGCTGTCGTAACGCTGGCCGATGACACCTTTCATCGCCCTGATCAGACCTTCTGGGGGACTGCTTCGGACGGCTTGCAATGGAGCGGCGATGTGAGTACTTCGCAAGACTGTACGATTACCGCGCTCAAGGGGCAAATCGTGCGCACTGCCAATGGCAAAAGCTATTACACCGGCCTGCTGGGGCCGTCTTTTGCCAATGGAGAGGTCGTTGTGAGCGGTTCTATCAGCCAGTACAACCCGTCACATTTTGGAGCCATCCTGCGCTGGACCGATAACAACCACTATTACAAAGCATTCGTCGATAACCAGCAGTTCCACCTGATCGTCAGAAACGGCAACCATGCTCCCTCGCTGCAAACTATTCCTTTCGCTGCCCAGCCCAACGTTCCCTATACCATCCGTTTCCACGCCACCGGCACGACGCTGGCGGCGCGCGTCTGGCGCACCGGCACAACAGAGCCAACCACCTGGATGGTCTCAGGCACAGACAACACATTCCACTCCGGCCAGGGCGGCCTGCGCCCGCAGCTCGATCAAAACGTGACCCTGCAAGTCAGTTTCTTTACGATTATCCAACGAGCTAATAATTGAGAAATAAAGGGAACGTCCTATAGAGGACTTGACATTTTGAAGATAATATTCTAGTATTTGATATTAGAGAGAGATTCTTATTTGTTAGCTTCTGTTTCTGTGGCTTCACCCGCGCTATGCAGGTACCCCGCGTGATCTGTTGGGAAACGATGCAGGCTATCTAGCTCTGGCCTGCTGGAGGTACGGGCTATGATCAGACGTGTCCTGGCGCCACTATTGGTAATCATCTTTGTCCTGGCTGCTCTGGTACTGATTGCCCTGTTAATTATGCATGGGGGAGGAGTCGTCCGCGCCCTCCAGAGCGGGCAGGACATCGTTTCTCTTATTCTCACGTTGCTGCAACTGCTTGGTATTTTTCTTATCTTTGTCCTTCTCCTCTACATACTTGTTCAATATATCCAGTATACCCGTTCGCACCGCTTCATTTTTGATGGATTTAGTAATGCCTCAAAGCTGATTGATGCTGCAAACATGCCGATCGAACTCACTATGCTGGCGCGAGAGAAACTGATATATCAGGTTAAAGTCCTCTACAGCCAGTGGAAGACGTTTTCTCGCGATGGGAAGCCAGATGCCGACGCGCTGCTTACTGATGAATTGTATTCTGGACAACCTCACTTTGCCCAGGACCTTGCCAGATATATATCTTCAGAGATGTCCGGAGATAATGAAGCGGCTGAGTATCTAAGAAGAGTAATTAAAACCTTAATGGATTCCGAAGGCATCAATTTGATGGACCTGGCAGGAGAAATAGCTCCCAAAGAAGTTACGCCCATTATGAAATTCATTGAAGCCGTTGTTCCCCCGCGCGCCGTCAGAGCAACCGGTCATTTACAATGGTGGAGCGAAAAAGCCAAAGGAGCCGGTATCACCTTTGAGTTCGTGGATCTCGGCAGCAGGCGTAATATCATGGTTCGTACCATCTGGTATACATTAAAGGAGGAACAGGAAGATCAAAAACAGACTCCGTTATCCGGTGAAGATGAGAAATCACTTGCTGCGGAACACTATATCGAACTGCTCGAACCGACTATGCGTTGGCTGGCGCTGATGTTCTGGGAACAGAGAATGAAGGCCCATAACACCAGCTTCGTTAAGTATTTTTTTGATGCGCGTGGAAAAAAGCGCCAGGCGGCACGACTTCTCTACCTTTTCGGATCGCTGTACAATGCGAGCGCCAATCAATTTTCAGTATATAAAGACTTTTTCTGCCAGCTTGCTGTCGAACACTTTCGCCAGGCGACGATTGCAGATGAAAACTGGTACTCGCCCTACCTCTATCTGGGTAACTTATACAGTTTCAAGATGCGAGAAGAAACGAAGGATGAGCTGCGCAACAAACTGCTTGATGAAGCAATTAAATTATTCGAGGCGGCGATGAAAAAGGCTAAACGTGCAAATGAGGGTAGCGCTACCGAGAAACGGATTACACTTGCCCAGGCGCTGACAGAACTGGTTTCAGATATCTCTACGGGAAACGAAAAACATATTAAAGAAGTAGTAATCCAGAAGGTTAAGCGCATAAAAGAAGATAGCATAGATTCTGCTAGTTTCGACTTTAAGCGAGCAGATTGTGCCGCCTTCTTGTATAATCTGGCGAGCTGGTACGGATTGGCGCATCTCAATCGAGTTTCTATCCCCGATGTCAATACGAGGGATGAGGCTCGGCGCTATCTGGCATATAGTTTAGCTCTTTCTGAGAATCTACGAGAGCGGATTGAGTATGAGGATGATTCTCAGTTATTATATGAAGCGGTAGACTTAGGAACTTTTAGAGAAGAACTGGCTAAGCATAAGAATCTGACTGAGAAAGCTGAACGGGTGAAGATGACGTGGGTTGCTTTCAAAGCAGAAATCGACGAGATGTTGAAAAGGGTAGATGAAAGATGGAAGTGACCTTGTAGCTAAGCGAGGGACATTCTCTGGAGCATGTACACGCAACAGGTGGAGGATTTCGACAATGGATCCGGACACATTTCTCGCACAAGACGACGTTCATTTGCTGGTTCAGGCCATGAACACGTTCGCGCTGGAGGTCGATGCTGCCGATGCGCGCAAGGACACGCTGGTAAACGCCGGTATCCATCACGCTTTTCGCAGCAAATTGACTTTTGAGACAAGTTCTCATCTTTTCGCCAATAAGCTGGTTGCGCGCTTTAGAGAGTACCGGGTATCGCAGCAGCGACCAGCTTATCATCCTATGGTAAGCCTGCTTGATTACCTTCTTAAAGGGCATGAATTGGAAGATCAGGACCGGAACCTCTTTAAAAAATTAGTCAAGCAAGGTCTGGAAAACTTTGCAGGATTAACGGCGCTCAGCGCTGTCGGTAGGATAGAAGCGCCGCCAGGAACTGCTATGGGAACGGGAGTACTGGTTGGCAGACAACTCCTGCTGACATGTAAACATGTTGTTGAGCGCATCTCCGACAATGGATTAGACCGCGCCTGGGCGCGTTTTGGTTATAAAACCGGAAGATATGGCGTGGAGACGGGAGAAGTATTTGAGTTAGACTTAAAAACCATCACGAACTATAACAGTCAATCCGGCGACGCCTTTGATTATATCCTGGTAGAAATTGTTGGCAAGCCAGAATATCGCGTTGCGCCCCTCTCCAGCGACTTTCTGAATACAAAGCAACAGGTGCGTCTCATACATCATCCGCGTGGAGAACCTGCGCAGATATCTGAGGTTGGTCACATCGTCCAGGTGGATAAAGATTACATCAAGCATAACGTCAGGACCGACTATGGATCGTCGGGCGCGCCCATTTTTGACCTGAGTTGGCGTGTGGTGGCTATCCATCGCGGTACGCTCAGCCTGAGTCGTCCCTCTGCCCCAGGTGTAACCGAGGGCGTTCCTCTTTACTGCATCTGGGATGATATCAAGCCATGTCTCTCTACGTTAGTGGCCTGAATGAAATCTGGTAATAGTTTGTTTCGTTAGCATCGTAAAAGGAGGAGCCATCATGGTGACACTCGAAGAGCTTCAAGCGAAGGTGGCGGAGGCCCAGGAAGAAATTAGAAGCGCGCGCAAGGCTCCAGAAGAAATTAAACGCTGGCGTCTTGCTCGTGTAAAACATTCCATCTGGCCTGGGATCCAGCATGCACTTGATCAGTGTCTTGATTTCAATGGTATGGTGGAACGCCAGAATTTGGAGACGCTTATCCTTAAAGCTCTGGATGAGCAAACTACGGAGGCGGCAGAACCTCCGCAAATCGATGTAAAAAAACTAAAGGGAGAAGCAGGGAACGGGCAATTGTTACCAAAGTACCTCCCCTGGTTTCTCTGGTGAGCCTCCCCAAAAATCCATCGCGCTGCCAAAGTCTAGCATGGTCTGCTTATGCACGCTTGAGCCTTGTGGTATTCTGAAGAAGAAGTCTCCTCGGGTTGGGGAATCGCGACCTGTTTCGCGTTTATTTTTCACGATAATACCATGTAGCGTCGCTCTTGTAGGTGTTCATATGCAGTTTCTGGAAGCGGACGAAACCTCGTTCCTCCATTCCATCTTAGCCAGCCATATGCTGATCGCCAGCGAAACGGCTCGTTCTGATATGTTGATCAACTGTGGTCTCGCGTCTCTCCTCACTTCGCTCTCATCCCTGGAAGGAGCAACCGTACTTTTTGTCAATGAATTGTGCGCCCGGCTCTCACAGGCGCATGTTGTGGCGCAGCTATCAGGGCAACCGGCCCTGGTCGCTCTTTTGAACTACCTCTCGCTGCCTCCTTATGACATTGATCTCTCACCCGCGGAGAAAAGATTTCTGGAACGGGTTAAGCAACAATGCCTGCGCTGGTATGCATCGCAAATGCAACAACAGGCGGTTACGCAACAACTGTTGACCCAGGAGAGTCAACGGGAACAACTCCCATCATCTACCAGAGCTTTGCAAGTAATAGATAGAGAACAGCTCATTGTCAATTACGATTTATATACGCTCATGGCCGAGTTTGCGAACCGGGTAAACTATGGGACAGCTGCCGCTTTTACTGTTGGTGGGGATTTTTCCCTACAGCGAGGCTATGTCATTGAGCGGATGCGCCGGTGCTTGCAAGAAAGTATTCCGGGGAATTATGCATGGCTTGAGATGAGTTTTGACACCTACGATAGCGCCGAAGGTAACGATGCGCTGCTGAACAAAGTGATAGCCAGAAACGGGTGTCAGACGCTTGCCGATCTCTTTAACAAAAATCCAGGGATGCATATTGTGCTTGTGGTCTGGTGCTATGCTATTCCACCCGCACAAATGGGAATTACCGCTTCGCACCTCTGGCAAGGCGTAGAAGAGAGCGTCTTGCCTCTATTAGAAGCGCAAAATCGCTGCTTTGTGCTGATCCTTGCCAACGTGGAGACGGGCGGAGAGCCATTTCACATAGACAAATTTACCCCATTACCGCTTCCCTCTGAATTTGACGTATCCAGTCTCTCACACTGGCTACAGGGAAGACTGGAGCATCTGGCTATCGAGAAGAGTGACATAGAATATTGCCTGGAGAGATTAAGAGATCAGCGCGGGGATGTCACGCGAACGTATCATGAACTGGAATATATCGTCAGCTATCTACAGGAACGATATAGTTGATGCATCTCCTTTTTTACCCTTCTTGCCACCCGTGCCTTCTGAAGATCGCCAGCGTCTGCTGGTCGCCGGGGATGTAGCTGACCAACGAGTGAGTGTTGATGCCGGTGAAGACCGTTGTCGCCGTGCGCAGCGTGAGGCGGCCAAGCTGGCTGTGCTGTATCTGGAAGACGAAAGACGGGGCGGGCTTGCCCTCGGAATAGACGGCGGACGAGATGCGGCGAAACTCCGGCTGCGCGCGCAGGCGCTTGATCAGTTCTTTATATTCGGGCATGTAGGCTATGGTGCGCGTGTTGTACTGGAAATCGCTCACCAGGCGGCGCGCCAGGTTCTCCCAGCCGTGGAAGTGGCCGCGGCGCTGCGCGTCAAAGACATACTCCAGCAGATGACGCCGCTCGCCGCTGGCAGCCTCGTTTTGTACCTCGAAGAGCATGAGTGCCGCGTCATTCCACGAGTGCAAGTACCACAGGCGATCCAGCGAGTGCGCGGGGTAGGACGTGTTGTGGACGAGCAGGCTGGCTAGCTCGCCCAGGCCGAGCAGCGCGTTGTC
>DATLSW010000049.1:0-6954 GCA_035533955.1 Ktedonobacteraceae bacterium
AGACGACGCCGCGTTTCAGGCCGAACTGCGGGCGCAGCTTGCCAGCTTTGTCGGGCGGCCCACGACGCTGCATTACGTGCCGCGCTTCTCGCAACTGGTCGCGCCCGGCGTCAAAGTCTATCTCAAGCGCGAAGACCTGGCCCATACCGGCGCGCACAAGATCAACAACGCGCTCGGTCAGGGTTTGCTGGCGAAGCGCATGGGCAAGCGGCGCATTATTGCCGAGACGGGCGCGGGCCAGCACGGCGTGGCGGCGGCGACCGTCTGCGCCATGCTGGGCCTGGAATGCATCGTCTACATGGGCGAAATCGATATCCAGCGCCAATCGCTGAACGTCTTCCGCATGAAACTGCTCGGCGCCGAAGTACGACCCGTCACCAGCGGCAGCCGCACGCTGAAAGACGCTATCAACGAGGCCATCCGCGACTGGGTGACAAATGTCGAGACGACATTTTACCTGATCGGCTCCGCCGTGGGGCCGCACCCCTATCCGCGCATGGTACGCGACTTCCAGTCAGTGATCGGCGAGGAGGCGCGCGCGCAGATCATGCAGCAAGAAGGCCGATTACCGGATATGGTGATAGCCTGCGTGGGCGGCGGCAGCAACGCCATCGGCATCTTCTACCCCTTCGCCGACGCGCTGCAAGTGCAATTGATCGGCGTCGAAGCCGCCGGATCGGGCATCGCCACCGGCAAACACGCCGCGACCCTGGCGGCTGGCCGACCTGGCGTGCTGCACGGCGCGTTGAGCTACCTCTTGCAGAACAACGACGGGCAGGTGTTGGAGACGCACAGCATCTCGGCGGGGCTGGACTATCCCGGCGTCGGGCCGGAGCATAGCTACCTCAAAGACACTGGCCGCGCCATCTACACAGCGGCAGATGATGCAGCGGCTTTGCGAGGCTTACAGGCGTTGAGTCGCAGCGAGGGCATCATTCCCGCCCTGGAGCCAGCGCACGCCCTGGGCTATCTGCTGGCAATGGGCGAGCAGGGCAACATACCGGAAGGATCGTTGATCATCGTCAACCTGTCCGGGCGCGGCGACAAGGACATGCTGACCGTATCCGACGCCCTGCACGTCACGTTGTAACAATGAGACGACGGGTGCAGGAATCGTAGGGGCGGGGGTGGATGATGATGCGGGGTTGGGGGGCTTGCCCCGCCCTGGGTTCGGGTATGTGGTACATTCCGGGAGCGCAGGGGCGACGCAAGCGTCCCATCCCCACATCCACGTCCACCCCCGCCCCTACGAATCCCCGAAAGTTCTCGGCCATAGATTATGTAGGAGCAAAACATGATCGGATTTCAATATCACCCGGATATTTTAGCGCGTTATCCTACCATCGTGGCGGGCGTCATGCTGGCGCGCGACATGAAGAACGGCCCGACGCCGGAGAGCCTGCAAACGGCGTTCCAGGCAGAGCAACAAACAATAATACAGCGCATCGGAGATACGCCGCTCAGCCAGTTGCCGCCGCTGGCGGCATGGCGCAGCGTGATCCGCAGCTTCGGCGTCGAGCCGACACAATACCGCAGCGCCGCCGAGGCTTTGCTGCGCCGCCTGACCAAAAAGGGCGACATTCCCAGCATCAACACGCTGGTCGATCTCGCCAATATGGTCAGCATCCGTTACGCACTGCCCTGCGCCGTCTTCGACACGCGCGTCCTGCAAGGCGTCGTCACCGTGCATTTCGCGAGCGGCGCGGAACGCTACACGACGCTCAAAGAGAACGAGGTCGATCATCCAGAGCCAGGCGAGGTGGTTTTCTCCGACGAGACGGAACTGGTGATCGCGCGGCGCTGGTGCTGGCGACAGAGCGAAGACAGCGCCGCGACCGCTACCACCAGCAGCGCCATCATTGTCGTAGAGGCGCATCACGCCAACGCTCGCCAGGACATAACCTCCGCGCTGGCTGATCTGCTGGAATTATCACGTAAATACGCGGGTGGCGATTACATGACGGCCATATTTGACAAGGATCATCCCGCGCTGATCGAAGAAATGTGAAAGACAACGGAGAACATCATGCAAACATCATCATATACACCACCGGCAACCAGCATTACGCGGGCATTCGCACGCGCCAGAAGCGAGGGGCGCGGCGCGCTGATCCCGTATTTCATGTGCGGCTATCCCACGGCGGAACGCAGCGTGGAACTCGTGCTGGCGGCGGCGCAGGCGGGCGCGGACATCATCGAACTGGGCTTGCCCTTCAGCGATCCGCTGGCCGACGGAGCCACCATCCAGCGCGCCGGACAGGTGGCCCTGGAACGCGGTATGACGCTCACAGGCTGCCTGGAGATCGCGCGCCGCGTCTCGGCACAAACAGACGTCCCTTTACTATTGATGGGCTACTACAATCCCATTCTGAGCTATGGCATAGAGCGTTTCTGCCAGGACGCGGCGGCCAGCGGCGCGAGCGGGCTGATCATTCCCGACCTGCCGCTCGAAGAGGCCACGCCGCTGCAACAATCCGCCACTCAGTACGGATTGGCGCTGATCTTCCTCGTGCCGCCGACCGCGCCGGACGAGCGCATCGCCGCCATTGTGCAGGCGGCTGAGCGCGGCATACCCGGCTTCCTGTATTGCGTCGCGCTGAGCGGCGTGACGGGATCGCGCGCCGACCTGCCGCCCCACCTGCGCGAGTTCGTAGACAAAGTTCGTGGCTATACGAAAGCGTACAACCTGCCCATCGCCGTTGGTTTCGGCCTCTCCACGCGGGAACATATCGCCGCGGTGACAGGCTATGCCGACGGCGCGGCCGTCGGCAGCGCTATCGTCAACGTGATTGACCGCAGCGCCGCGAGCGAGCAGGTAAACGCCATCAAAACCTATATACAAAGCCTGATGCCGCAATGAAGAACCTGGTGTGGCGGCACAATTGATTGCGCCGCCACATCAGGTTCTTCATTGCGCCTCTACGCCCGTTTCAGCAGCTCGTCATGCTCGGTGGCGTAGGGCAGGACGCGGCCTTCCGGCATCAGCAGCAGCGTGTCGGGGCGCAGGTGGCGCACAAATTCGACGTCATGGGTGACGGCGATTATCGTGCCATTGTAGCTTCCCAACGCTTCGCCAATAATCGTGCGCGAGAGAACATCGAGGTGCGTGGTCGGCTCGTCGAGGACGAGCAGATTTGGCCCGTCCAGCACCATTTTTGCCAGCGCCAGGCGCGTTTTCTCGCCGCCGCTCAATGTCCCCACCTGCTGGAAAACCTTGCTGCCGCCAAATAAGAAGCGGCCTAATACCGCGCGCACGCGCTTGTTATCAGCAGGCAAAATGGCAGAGGCTTCGACCAATGCCGTCGTGTCATAGTCAAGCCCCTCGTTTTCCTGGGCATAGTAGCCAACACGCACGCGGTCGTCGATGGTTACAACGCCGCTATTCAATGGGGTATTGCCGAGTATGGAGCGCAGCAGCGTTGTTTTCCCCGCGCCGTTCAGGCCAACGATGACCAGGCGCTGCCCGCGTTCAAGCTGGAAGCTGATATCGCGGAAAATTTCTTTCGCGCCATAGCGTTTGCTGAGTTTATGAGCCTGTAACACAATGCGTCCGCTCTGCTGGCGCACGGGAAAATCGATCTTCACGCGCTTGCTGGCCTTTGGCAACTCCACTTTGCTGGCCTCGATCTTCGCAATGCGTTTGTCGATGGAGATGCGCTGGCTGACGCGCGAGGCTCCGAAGCCGCGCAATTTATCAGACGTTTTCTTCAAGCGCGCAACCTCGCGCTGCTGCTGCATCAGGGTGCGTTCCATTTGCGCCTGAGTATCGCCGGACATAGTAATATAGTTCGAGTAATTGCCTTTATATTCCTCGATTTTATGACTATATTCGTTCAAGCGCAGGATTTTCGTGATGCTGTGATCAAGCAGATCGAGATCGTGCGAGATGATCAGTAGTTCCCCGCGATAGTCGTTCAGAAAATCCATCAGCCAGCTCGCGGCCTCGACATCCAGGAAGTTTGTCGGCTCATCGAGCAGCAAGAGATCGGGCGACTGGAAGAGCAGACGCGCCAGCGCCAGCTTCGTTTTCTGGCCGCCGCTCATGGTTGAGACGTGGCGCTCCAGCGTGACGCCGCCCAGGCTCAAGCCGGCAATCAGTTGTTCGACGCGCGCGTCGGCGTCATAGTAGCGCAAGCCATCGAGTTTATCCTGCACCTGCTCAAACTGCTTGAGCAGGGTCGCTAGCTGATCCTCGTCGCTTGCTCGCGCCATTGCCTGCGCGAGCTTCTCGTAATCGCGGATAGCCGCGTCAAGACCAGTGCTGCTAAAGATGTAATCGCGAACAGTAATATCATTGGCGACAGCCGTTTCGTGAGCGACGTCCTGCGAGAGGTAGCCGAAACTGCGCGGACGCGCGATAGTTCCGCTATCAGAGTCCAGTTCCCCGGCAATAATTTTCATGAGCGTGCTTTTGCCCGCGCCATTGACGCCGATCAATCCCACTTTGTCGCCGGGCGCGACGGTGAATGTTATATCATCCAGAACAATACGCGGGCCATAGGCAAGCGCAATATGCTGTCCATGTAAAAGTGTCATCAGCTTTCATCCATTTCTTTATCATGTAGCGGCGCAATTGATTGCGCTCGTCGCTCCATCGCGGCTGACAGGCGCAATCAATTGCGCCGCCACATGGGTTCGCCTGATGATATGAGATCACGAGACAACACAGCACACAGCGAGGAAAGGAGCGACTGGCGCGGACGCCAGGTAGGACAATACCCTCTGAGGATATTCAGATGAGGAAGAAAGAGAGCGCAAACGATGCGAGGAACGAAGACAACGCTACCATCGCTTGACTACAGCACGACGTATCGACGCTGTAGAAAATGGTGCAATCGCATCAAAAAGTGCCGCTTCCTACCGCATAAGCCCGGCGTGATCGCTTATGCGGCAAAGTCAATTGTGAGTATAATCATTGAAAATTGGTTCATAATGCTCACTTGCTCGTGTAAACTATTCAAAGTCTTTCGTTCTTGCTACGATGGTATCATGAGCGAGCAGTATTGTCAATAGCAGACGTTGCTGAGTTCTCCACCTTTTTTGTAGGGGCGGTGGCTCTGCCCCGCCCAAAAACGGCGTATGGTTGATTGCCAGGGCGGGGCAAGCCCACGCCCCTACGGGTTCGACCAGCGTATCCCTTGACAATCATGGTATAGTATTGGCGTGCCGGTGTAGCTCAATTGGCAGAGCAGCGCATTTGTAATGCGCCGGTTGCGGGTTCGAGTCCCATCACCGGCTTTTTATTTTCTCTCGGCTTCTCTCTGTTTTTGTGTTTCCACTGCATGACAGTTTGCGCATAAAACATCGCACTTAGCGATTTCCTGTTGCAAAGCCTCGAGGGATACCCCGTTCCGTATCCATCCTCCAACGTTGAATGCCTTCTGGCTTCTATCTCTATGATGAAATTGTAAGCATTCAGGACGCCACTCGCCGCAAGTTTTACAATGAAGGGTTGCTTTATATTTTTGATACCATTCTTTAAGAACGACTCTTCTCTCCTTTGTTTCCTGAATTCTCTCATTCTTATGGGCTGGATACCATTCTTGACGATGATATTCACGCTGATAGCGTTTCAAATATTCTTTTCTGGTTTCCCCTGGCTGCTGCTGCCGCCAAGCTTCTATCTCGTCTGTCTGGCTTCTTTTCGATTTGAATACAACCATAAAGTTCCTTCTAATCATTACCGAACCGACCCACGTACCGCTCGAACAGCCAGTCCAGGAACGTTTTCGCGAATTCGGGATCGTCGTTTACTTGCTTGTAGAACTTGAAATGGCCGTCGATCATGCCCTGCAACAGGTCATTGACGACGTGATCGAAGGTCAGGCGCGCGTTTTCGGGTGGATTGACGCGCACGCTGGCCTCTAACGCCTCGTTGGTCGCCAGTCGCTGCTCGATCTCGCGAATGCACAGCTTATCATCGTCCGAAAAGTCCGTGCCGAAATGTTCGTTCAACGCTAGAATAATCTGCGATAAGGGTTCCAGTTCATCCTGGCCCAGGCTATACAGCTCTTTCGGACCGATAGGGTCGATCTCTTTCTCGCCGCGCGGCAGCGCGATCTTGCCCTGGCTCGTTTGCTTGACGCGGTACGACTCGATATCGATGTTCTGCTGTATCTCCACCGGCAGGCGTTCCAACGAGGCCGGCAGTCGGCGCAGGAGCAGGCGACCAAAGACGTACAGTTTCTCAAGATCGGCATCGACAAAGGTGATGATCTGCGAGAGGAACGCATACAGGCGCGCGTAGTCGTTCAGTAGCCCCTTGAAATCGGCCCTTTCCTCGTCGCTTGCCTCACCGTAGCGGTCGATGATGGGCGCGAGAACGGCATAAAGCTTATCCTGCGTTCCCTTCGCGTCAAAGTAAATGGCGGCAAAGCGGTTGACCTCGTCCTCGCTGAACAAGTGAAAGGCGGCCAGCTTCGTTTGTAGATCGTACAGCAGATTCGGATCGGTGCCTTGTGAAAGCAGCGTCTTCTCGTAGTATGGAGCGAAAGCGTCCTGAATCTCCTCCGCCTCGTTGGCGAAATCCAGCACCATCGTTTCGTTCTTGCCCGGATAGACGCGATTCAGGCGCGAGAGCGTCTGCACAGCGCTGACGCCGCCCAGTTTCTTATCAACATACATCGTATGCAGCAGCGGCTGGTCGAAACCTGTCTGGAATTTATTGGCGACGATCAGGATGCGATAGGCGTCCTGCTTGAACGCCTCGGCAGTCTGCGTCTCAGGTAGCCTGTTCATGTTCCCTTCGGTATACTCGATGCCGCCGTCTTTGACCGTGCCGGAGAAGGCCACCAGCGCCTTGTACGGGTAGCCATGCTCTTCCAGGTAGCGTGTCACGGCCTGCTTATAGCGCACAGCTTGCAGGCGCGAGCGCGTGACAATCATGGCTTTGGCCTTGCCGCCGATGCGATACGCGACCTGCCCGGTGAAATGCTCCATCATAAGCGCGACCTT
>DATLSW010000050.1:0-7764 GCA_035533955.1 Ktedonobacteraceae bacterium
ATGGACAGAGCCGCCGCGAGGTGTTCAGGAAACTCATCATGGCAGCGTCGGGGCAAGGCGAAGCCTCTCAGAGCAACGAGGTGGTGCCGTCACAAAAGCCTGCATCGTAAGGGGGAAACGCATGGCAAAACGACGCGGACATGGGGAAGGCTCAATCTACCGGCGCAAGGATGGACGGTGGGCCGCCAGCCTCACCGTCGCCTATGGCACACGCAAGTATTTCTACGGGGCCACACAGAAGGAAGTGCAGGAAAAACTGAGACAGGCTCAGCGCGAATTGGATCAAGGAACGCTGGTAACCGGTCCGCAGCAGACGGTCAAGCAATTCCTGGAGCAGTGGGTAGAAAATACCTATCAGCCGACGGTGAAGTTGCTGAGTTATATCCAGGCGCGTTCGATGATCAAGACCCATCTTGTGCCTGAACTTGGACAGGTCATGTTGCAGAAACTCACCCCTGATATGCTCCAGGCACTGTATCGGCGAAAAATAGATGAAGGGAAAAAACCATCAACGGTTCAGATTATTCATAAAGTCCTCCGTCGAGCGTTGGTGGATGCCGTGAAGTGGGGACTCGTTGCGCGCAATGTCGCGAGTCTGGTGACGCCTCCACGGGTGGAGACGCACGAGGTCCAGGCATTAACCGTTGAGCAGGCCAAAAAGCTGTTAGCGTGCGCCAAGGGTTCGTTCTTGTCTGCCCTGTTCGTGCTGGCGTTAACCACTGGCATGAGACGAGGCGAACTGCTGGCATTGCGGTGGAGTGACGTGGATTTCGAACAGGCAACAGTGTTTGTCCATCGAACCGTGACGCGAGCAGCGGGATATGGGTTAGTGGAGAATGAGCCAAAAACCAAAGCGAGTAGACGGCGGATCATGTTATCGGCTATTGCGGTTGAGGCATTGAAGACCCACCGGGAAGAGCAGGGACACGTCAAAACGACTGCCGGTGAGCGGTGGCAAGAGAAGGGGGTAATCTTTTGCGATACGAAGGGGAATTTTCTCGGGCCAGATAAGCTCGCCGGGGAATTTAACCGGCTCTTACAGCAAGCCGGGTTGCCCCATATGCGGTTTCATGATCTGCGGCATAGCGCGGCGACCATCTCTCTCGTAGCCGGCGTCCATCCGAAGGTCGTTCAGGAACGATTAGGACATAGCAGCATCTCAATGACATTAGATACGTACTCTCATGTCCTGCCGTCCATGCAGCAGGATGCAGCACGCAAGATCGATGATCTCTTCACCTGATGATTGCTGTCAAAATTGCTGTCATTCTGACATGGTGGGAGGGAGAAAGACGGTGTCAAGTGGCTTATAACGGGAGAGGAGCAGGATGAGGAAGCGTGCGTTCTCCAGACGGGTGTAGTATACTGTTAATCGATGATGTCTGTACGACGGGATCGACGTTGGAGGCGTGCGCCGCGCCGCTCTTTGCCGCCGGTGCGGCATCCGTGTGGGCCCTTGTCCTGGCGCGACCCATTCATACGTGATGGCGGCGTAACTGTTCCATAGAGATGATATGACAGGTGAGAGAGTCAGGAATGCAGACGTATTTCTTTCCCAGGCCGGTAGCAACGGGTTCGATTGTAGTGATCACGATAGGGGCGGTCTTTGTCGTCGTATCCCTGCCACTGCTGCTTACCAGCGGCTTGATGCTCGTGAATATTCTGCTGCTCGCGCTAGGCATCCTGTTCATTATCGGCGGCATTCGCAGCATTGTCGTCACAAAACGCTCCAATCCAACTGACGCGGATTACGATCGCTGGCTGGAGAAGCAGGCCAGGGCGATGCTGCCGCGCGCGTTGCAGACACTGAACATCGATAAAAGCCAGATCACCAGCAAAATCTTGCGCATTCACAGCATCGTTCTCCCTGGCACGGGCGTTGCTGGTAATTATCGCGACGATGTTCACCTCAAATTGGGCAAAGATGGTCAATGGCGTTCCAGCATCAACATCTACAGCTATTTTTTGCCGTCAGAGCGTTTTATCGCCATCTTTACCCGCGATATCAACGCCATGCATCCCAAGGGGCCGTTTGATGATCGCTCGGAAGAGTTTTTTTACCGCGATATCGTCAACATCACCTTTAGCGTGTTTCGCGATAAGGCGAACATTGGGGGAGAAGAATTTGCCTATCGCGTGCAGCAATTGTCGCTCAAGATCGTGAATGGGGAAGATATTCGCCTCGGCGGCTATCTCAGCGCCGTTCCCACCGATGCGAAAAGCGGGGCGCCGACTATTCTGCTGCCCGATGGCCGCGTCAATAAGACGCTGGCCGATCTGCGCGGTTTGTTACGCGCCAAGAAACACCTGAGTAGATAGTCTTTTTTCTGTCGAGAGGAGTTTGTTCATGCCTGAATCCGTCGCTCAGTATCGCCTGATTGCCGAGGTGAAGATTCGCCGCGAAGCTTTCGGCGGCATCCTCTACAAATACGGGTGCGCCGACCGGGGGGCGCTCTCGTTCATCAATTCGCCGCCGTTGATCGAATTGCTGCTGGATGGACAGCAGCAGCACGAAGGCAATGTGAGTGCCGCTATCGAAAGCCGCCATTACTCGGAGGCCAGCAGGCGCAAACTCTACGCCGCGCTGGATGCGCTGGCGGCGCGCGGCTATGTCTGCATTGAGCAGGCGCGAGAGGAGCAGGCGTGATGGCAGTTCAACCAATCCGGTTTCTGGGGCGACAGGCGCGGACAGCGTCGCCATTTTCTCTGCCAGACGGCATGATCGGGCGGCTCGACCCGCAAGCGCAGATGGCTATGCAGAATACGGGCGCGCCAGCGCGGCAAGAGCCGGGTCGCGGCTCGCGGCATTTCTTGCAGGGCGGCCTGTCCGCGCCGATGACCGTTACCTGGGAGATCACCGCCGCGTGCAATATTGCTTGCGTGCATTGCCTCTCGTCGTCCGGCAAGCGCCGCCCGCGCGAATTGACGACCGAGCAGGCGCTGGCGCTAGTCGATGAACTGGCCGAGATGCAGGTCTTCCAGGTACATTTTGGCGGCGGCGAGCCGTTCATGTATCACAGCTTCTGGCAGGTATTGGAACGCTGCACTGAACGCGAGCTGGTGATGTGCATCAGCACAAACGGCACGCTGATTACGGAGGAGCGAGCGCGCCGCCTCACACAATTCGCGCCGTTGTATTTCCAGGTCAGCCTGGATGGCGGTTTGCCGGAAACCAATGATCGCATTCGCGGCGCAGGCGTTTTTCAGCGCGCCATGAGCGGGCTGGAATTGCTGGCGGCGGCGGGACATAGTTTGACCGTCAACAGCGTGCTGACCCGTTACAGCTTCGCCGAGCTGGATCGCCTCTATGAGATCGCCGCCAGTTTCGACGCGAAATTGCGCGTGACGCGGCTGCGTCCTTCTGGTCGCGGCAAAGACGTATGGGACGATTTGCACCCGACGCGCGAACAGTACCGGGCCTTCACGGATTGGCTCGACGAGCATCCCGACGTGCTGACTGCCGACTCCTTCTTCCACCTCAACGCTTTCGGCCACAAACTGCCCGGTCTGGACACCTGCGGCGCGGCCACGGCCACTTGCTGTATCTGTCCCGAAGGCGAGGTCTATCCCTGCGCTTTCTTTCAAACGCCCGAATTTGAGGCGGGCAACTTGCACGAGCATAGTTTCAAAGATATCTGGCAGCATTCCGCGCTCTTCCACTTCTACCGCCAGATGGGCGCGGGAGCCTGCTCTGGCTGCGGGCAATATGATACCTGTCACGGCGGCTGCCCGGCCACGAAGTGGTTTGTGCAGCACAGCCTGGGTGTCAGGGACCCCGAATGCGTGCTGATGTAATTGCAAGGATTGCCCAATAGGCTCCAAGATGGGTGGACGATGTGTAATAGGCAGGGCAACCGCAAGGGATTGCCCCTACCCTGACGGTGGCGCGTCGCGCCCGCGTTCCCAGCGTTCAGCGAGCGGGCGCTGCGCTTCCTGGATGTGATGCGCGACCTGCGCGTGATAGTTGGCGCCGGGACTGTAGGGGTCGGTGGTCAACACGTCGCCGAGGTTGTGCAGGGCGTCGGCGAAGAGTCCAGCGCTGCCACCAATGCCCGCGATAACGAACTATTGCGCAGCTACACCACAGGATATGGTAATATATGATGATAGTGCAGTTATTATTATGATACCATGCTGTTTCGACGGCCTCTCGCAACCCTGCCGATACTCATCCGTCTATGTAATAGAATAGTGTTCATCACGCGGTTTGTGATAGTCATTTATGGAAAATTTTACAGATTATTACGCTCTTCTTGGCATCGAAGCAAGCGCCTCGGTCGAAAGCATCAAGAAAGCGTTTAAACAATTGGCGCTGCAATATCATCCGGATATCTATAAGGGTGATGACGCGCAGGAACGTATGCGCCAACTATTGTTGGCATACCAGACGTTGAGCGATCCCGAACAGCGCCGGGCCTATGATCTGCGCCGTTCGGAGCATGTGCTGGGCTTTATTCCGCCGCGCAGCGCCTTTTATGGCGCGAGCGGTTCTGCGAAAGGGAAGAACGCGGCGGACGTTTCGCCCACGGCGCGGCGCGACCGCCAGCGCCACTATGCTTTCCCGCTCTTCAACGATGGAGAAGTGGTGCATGTTGTCCTGGGCGATGTTTCCTACGATCTGGCGGCAGAGGAGGCGCGGGCGCTGAAAGAGCAAGGGCTGCTGCGCGGCGTGCTGGCGATGTCCGCGCCGGGGCTGTGCTTTTGCCATCGCTGTCGCCATCACTGGCAATCGACTGCCCAGCAGGGGCGTCTCACCATGACGCGCTGTCCAGAGTGCCAGGCACGCGACTGGCGCGAATACCTGCTGCTGCGCTGCCAGCGCTGCAACGCCGTCTTTGAGAGCGAGCAGATTCGCTATGAGGTCGGCTCTGTGCAGTATGGCGACAGCGCACTTTGCCCGCCTTACGAGCTGTTTCCCCTCTGTCCTTACTGCGGTCGGGCCGGCTGGTGTCCCGCCGAAGAAGTGCGCCTGACCGATGTGCGCGAAAAGGCGGCGCGGCGCGCGCGCTGGCTGCGCCTCTTCGGCATCGAATAATCAAGTGGCGGCGCAAGTCATTGCGCCGCCACATTGTCTCCATTGCCCGTTATGACACGACGTCGGCCAGCCGGTGCAACTGCTCGCTGTCCGCGATGCAGGGCCACAACACCAGTTCATCTGCCCCTATATCAGCGAAGGCGTGAATAGCCTCTCGTACTGCCGTCTCGGTTGTGGGGATTGAGGCAACCAGCGCTTCGGCGCGCGCTTCCAGGAAGGAGTAATAGTGGCGGATGGTCTGGGCGACGCCTGTAGCAGCATCCGGGCCGAGGCCATAATAAATGCAGCAGACGAGGCGCGGCTTTCCACTTCTGCCGCCTGCCTGCCACGCTTCCTGCGCGACGCCAAAGAACTGGCGCGCCACGTCCGGCTTCATCGAGCCGCCCAGGATGATGCCGTCGCCCCATTTGCCGACGCGCCGCAGCGCCATGGGCGAGTAGCCGCCGATCAATACTTCCGGCCCGCCGGAGCGCGCTGGCGCTGGACCAATCGCGCCCGTCTGCTCGTTGAGCGATTGCCCGGACCAGACCCGCTGCATCGCAGTGAGTTGTTCCTCGAAGTGCTTGCCGCGGCGGTGAAATGGCGCAGCCACGGCGTGAAAATCATCTTCGCGCCCTCCCACGCCGAGACCGAGCGTCAGGCGTCCGCCTGAGAGCGCGTCCAGGCTTGCCGCTTGTTTTGCCAGCATGACAGGATTGCGCAGCGGCGCGATCATGACCGTGGTCATGAGGCGAATGCGCCGCGTCGCCCCTGCTGCTGCCGCGAGAGTGATGAGCGGCTCGTAATTGGGGTAGACGAGGCGATCCAGAATACCGAGGCTGGAAAACGTTCCCTTATCGGCCAACGCGGCCCATTCTAACAGCAGTTCGCCCTTGACGCCGGGAATATGCGCTGGCAAACCGATACCAATTTGCATGATGTGTTCCTCGCTAGATAGTGTTATCGCTGGTATTTTTGACGCATGAATTCCAGGACGACGCGATCGACGCGGGCATCTTCGAGCCAGCGTTCCTCAAGATTTTCGCGCCCGCTAAAGGCGCGAAACGCATCGCGAGTAGCATTGTCATAGTTGCCGTTGAGTGCGCCCTGGTAGTCGCTGCTGGCGGTCAGCAACTCTTGCAGTTCGCGTGCCAGGGATTGATCGATGGGTAAAATATCGGCAGGATTGGGTGAGAATAAATAGAGCTTGTGCAATTGCAGAATGCGCTGCAACTCCGCGATGGGATGCGGGTGATCATCGACGCGCAGGTCAATGAAACGGTCATTGAAGCCGCCGTAGCCGCCTCCTTCGCGCACGACGAGCAGCGCCGCCGATTGCTGGCCCCGGCTATCGCCTCCGGCGGCCTGACCGGCAGCCAGCGCCGCCATGAGACGGTCATACAATGGGCCGCTCGTCTCCTCGAATGTGCGCGCCATCGCCTGCACGGTTTCCGCACTGACCAGGATATTGCCCTGGCAGGCATAGTGTTCGCCAACGACGCCGCCCGCCCAGGGATAGCAATCGTCGCCGGTGAAGGTCGCGGGCGCGCCACTCGTGCCGATGATGCCCACCTGGCGCGACGCCCGGTTTTCATCATCAAGGGTAATCTGCGCCATTGTCTCTGCCGCCGAGAGGCCATCGGCAAGCAGCGCCAAACCGCGCGGCCCATAGCTGGTATTGCCCCAGGACTGCGTGGCAATGGCTCCTACGCCTGCCTTTGCCCACGGAACCACGGCCCCAACGGCGAGAAACTTCGACTGCACCGCGATCCCCAGATCGCCCGTTTGCGGGTCGCGGGCTACAATAGAGAATGTCATAAAAGCGTTCCTTCAGGTAGGTATAACTGAGAAGTAGTATAGCGCGCGACATCCAGAAAGGACGTCGCTCACTGTAGCGATACCCACAAGGGATATCAGCTTATGGGTATCAGGTTTTCATGCAACTGCTACGCTTTTTTTAGCGGCAGACCATTGCTATCCTTGAAATTGTCGGTGATGATCATGATCAGGTCAACCAGTGTCCAGATGCCGCAGCCGCCTGCCGTGAGCAGTTGCACGACGCCGATGGCGGTGTGTCCGGTGTAAAAACGATGGACGCCGAGCCAGCCGAGAAAGATGCAGAGCAACAGGGTAGTGAGCCAATCCTTTTGCTGCGCGCCGTATTGCTGCTGGAACGGCGGCTGTTGCTGATATTGCCCATATTGCTGCTGGTACTGAGGCTGCGGCTGTTGATACTGCCCATATTGTGGCCCATACGAAGGCTGTTCAGGCTGAGGTTGATATTCTTGCCCATAGCCAGGCTGTCCGGGTTGCGGTTGGTACTGTGGCCCATAGCCGGGCTGTCCAGACGGCGGTTGATATTGTTGTCCGTACTGCGACTGCGGTTGCTCAGGCTGCGGCTGGTATTGTCCATGCTGGTTTGGATCGTAGCTCATAGACTCTCCCTTCGTGAGAATATCTCTGACTTTTCATTCATTAGGAACACAAGGCTTCTGCCTCGCTCAAAAACCACTCGTGAAATAGCACATCGTTTTTGATAGCGTTCCAATGATAACACAGCGGTCAAGCTATGCGCTAGCCTTGCGATCCGGCGGCCTGGACCCGTAGGGGCGTGGGCTTGCCCCGCCCAATAGGCGTCAAGTTAAGGAGAAAAGCAGGCAGGAAGTGACAAGATGGCCCATCTGTGAGAAGATAGAGCAACGAAAACAGATTCTATCAGCGCACAGGGAGGGCATGAATGATCACTATAC
>DATLSW010000051.1:0-5399 GCA_035533955.1 Ktedonobacteraceae bacterium
GACGAGGCGCGGGTCTTCGTCGATGAGCTAACCTATCACCGCTATTTGCAAGCCCTCTTTGAGCGCAAGGGCATCCCTATGAAGACCTTGTCCGAGATTCAGCGCGTGGCTGAGGCGGAGTGGGCAAAGCAATGTGCCGTCCATGATGCCTTCGCGGCAGACGTGGACTTCTGGCTCACCTGCCAGGATGAGCAGGCTGATATCCGCGTCAAGCCCCGCGGGGTGCGGATAAAACCATGAGCGATGAAGGAACGGAAGTACGCGAGACGTTGACATGTCCTGCTCCCATATATTAGGATGAGGTATGAAATTTACACGTTTTCCAAAGGTTACACTGTGACGAGCAGGCAGCATTATGACGCGCTGGTGATTGGGACGCCGTGCGTCGATCTGATTTTTGGTGGTATGCCCAACTGGCCGGTGCCGGGTCAGGAGATGTATGTCAAACAATTTGCCCTCGGCGTTGGTGGCATCTTCAATACTGCCGCTACGCTCAGTCGCCTGGGCCTGCGCGTGGCTCTGCTGACCGAACTGGGCAACGATTTCTTCAGCAAATTTATCTTCGATGAGCTGGCAAAAGCCTCGATTAGCCGCGATCTTGTTACTGTGTGCGACCGGCCTATGTTTTCCCTCAGTGTCAGCCTGTCTCACGATGGCGAGCGCGGCTTCGTGTCCTACAGCAATACCGGAGACGGCATTGTGACTCACCTTGCCGCGCAATATGGTGATCACAGCGCCGCGACAGAGAAAGTCTTGCCCGATTTCCGGGCCGCGTTGGATAGCTGTTCGTGTGACGCGCTGTTCTGTTATGCATCGCCGGAGATCACGCCGGTGGCGAACATGATGGCGGAGCGCGGTGTGACGATCTTCTACGATACTGGCTGGGATGCCGACGAACTGTCCGATCCGCTTATGCGTTCGGCGATTGCGCGGGGGCAGTATCTTTTACCGAACTTGTTGGAGGCGACGTATATGACTGGCACGGAGACGGCTGAGGCTGCCGCGCGCGCCCTGGCAATGTGGCTACCGACAGCAGTGGTCAAGATGGGAGCGCGCGGCGTTGTGGCCTGCCGGGGAGATAGATTGATACGTTGTCCGGCCTATCCAATCAAAGAGGTAGTTGATACGACGGGTGCGGGCGATGCCTTCAACGGCGGTTTTATCTATGGTATCCTCAAGGGCTATGCGTTAGACGACGCGCTGCGCTGCGGCACAATCTGCGGCAGCCTCTCCACAACGGCGCTGACCGGAACGGCTGCCGTGCCGACTGCGGATGAGTTGGAGCGGCTGCGAGCCATTTTTCCTACCATCATCTAAAACACTGTCATATCCCGTTTAGTTTCGATGAAATAGCTGTCTTGTGGGCTTTTATTTCAACAAAACGCGAATGGGGTGTTGCATGTCTGATCTCGAAGGCGTCATGCTTAGCGATTATCTGTTACTCAAGCGTATCAATCACGGCGGCGTGGCGGATGTGTATCGCGCCCGCCAACATACCGGCGGCGATTACGAGGTCGCGGTCAAGATTTATCAGACGGGTTACGCGCAGCAGACGTCTTTTCGCGACTATTTTATGACCGAGGCCGAGAAGATCGGCCAGTTCGAACATCCGCACATTTTACCTCTGCTTGAGTTTGGTGAAGGGGAGGGCTTGCTCTATGTGGTGACGCCGTATATCACTACAGGCACACTGCTGGATTTCTTGAGGCGCGTAGGCGGCAAATTGTCTGCCATGCAGGCCGAGCCAGTGGCGCGGCAGTTGTGCAGCGCGCTGCACTATGCCCATGAGCGCGGCGTGATACATGGCAATATCAAGCCAACCAATATCTTTGTTGGGCCAGATGGACGCATGCTGCTGGCTGATTTCGGCATAGCGCGCGGCTACCAGGATAGCCAGGAATCGCTGACTCGCATCGGCTGGGGATCGGCGGAATATGTCGCGCCTGAACAGTCGCTCGGCCTGCTGCGCCCGGCCAGCGATATCTACACGGCGGGAACGATTCTTTTCTTCATCTTGACCGGCCAGCCCCCCTTTAGCGGCCAGACGCCGGTCGAGACGCTGCTCAAGCATGTGCGCCAGCCAGCGCCCTCGGCTCGTCTGTATGTGCCGGGCATTTCCGATGCTGTTGACCGTGTTCTCCAGAAAGCGTTGCAAAAACGGACCGATGATCGTTTTGCCTCGGCGGAAGAGTTGGGCCGGGCGTTCAGTGCCGCCGTGCAGATTGCTCCCGTTGCCTCGCCCCTGGCGCGCATGGCGGCGTTGCCAGAGACGCAGTTGGTTGCCTCGCAAGCCTTTCCGGTCGGCGGTCCGCGTACTCCACCGCCTCGTGTCGCTCCATCGTCGCCAGTGTGCGATCCAGAGACGCCGTCGCCAACCTATCTGACGGCTTCAGTGTCGCCGCCTGCTTCTTTGCCTCGCGGGCCGGTCGAATGGTCGCCGCTTGCGCCCGATGCTCCCAGTATGACCGCCAGAGAGTATTTGCGCAGTATGCCGCTCGCGTCTCCTAACCCGCAAAAGCCAGCGACGGCTGTAAAACAAGGGCGAAAAAGCGCGGCGAATCTCTTCCTGGGTAAGATTTTGCCGGTGCTGGTGCTTGTTTTGCTCCTGCTGGGCCTGGTGGGGGCATTGCTCTCGTCGTTCTTTTTTCCTGGAGGGTAGCGTACACTATGCCGGAACTGGTTGGCGTCCTCGTCGGCGATTATTTTTTGCTTGAGTGTCTCGCTCATGAAGGCGTCGTGGAGACCTATCGCGCTCGCCCCACGACGCGCGGAGGCTACGATGTTATCTTGCGCCTGTTCAGACCGCAGTTCCCTGATCCGACCGGCTTTCGCGAGCATTTCGCTGCCGAGGTGGAGAAGGTCTGGCGCTGCCGCCATGAACATATCCAACCCTTGCTCGAATTTGGGTCGGGCGACGACCTGCTCTTCTGCGTGACCATGCTGGGCGAGGCGGAGACGCTGGATCAGTATCTCAAACGGCAAACGGAACCTCTGCTTTCTGTCGATGCTGCTCTGCGCATTGTGACGCAACTGTGCGCGGCTTTACAGTATGCACATGAGCAGGGCATTGTACACGGTAACATCCAACCTTCTAGCATCCTGATCGGCAGCGACGAGCAGATATTGCTGACCAATTTTGGTATGAGGGCAGCTTATCATGAAGGCGACCCGCTGGTTTCACAGATTCACGAAGGCAATGCCGCGTACATGGCTCCTGAGCAATCGCTCGGCATGATCGCTCCCGCCTGCGATATCTACGCGGTCGGCGTGCTGCTGTATCGTTTGTTGGGCGGCGTGCAGCCCTATGAGGGTGCAAACACCGAAGAGATCGCGCTGCGCCAGGCTGATGAGACTATCCCGGCGCTGCGGCGGCTGCGTCCAGATCTGCCCGAAGCGTTGGAACAGGTGGTACAAGTAGCTCTGGCGAAAACTCCCCAGGCGCGTTTCGCTACTGTTGCCGCCCTCGCGCAGGCGTTCCAGGATGCGCTCGTGGAAGATCGAACTTCTCTCTTCACTGATATTTCTGCTGGTATTGCCCAGGAGCGCCGTATCCCTGTGCGCGCGAAGCGTACTCCTGCCAGTTGGCAGCGCGTCGCGTCGCTGCTTACGATCTTTGTCTTGCTGTTCGGGCTGTTAGGCGCTTCATTTTTTATTCTTTCCTTGCCCCAATCGCTTGCCCCATTTCGCAATGCCCACGCCTGGAGCCTCGGCCAGCAGCCGACTCCTATAGCCACGGCAACCGCGAGCCAGGCTACGTCCAGCAGCAACCAGGCCCAACTGACGCCCGTGAACGACGCGACCGCACCGGTGTTGGCAACGATGCTGCCCACGGCGGGTGTCAGCCCTACTCCAGCGCCGCCATCTGTTGATTGCGCGAACGGATCGCTATTTATCGATGGTTCGCCTTCTCTAGCATCCTTGTTGCAGCAAGCGGGCGCGAATTACCAGCAAGTCTGTCCTGGCATGACGATCAACGTGCAGGGCGATGGCAGCAGAACAGGGTTAAACCTGTTGCAGCAGGGACAAATCGCCGCCGCTGCCTCTGATTTGACAGCCCGCTCCTCGCGCAGCCTGACCGATCATCCCCTCGGCGCGCTGTTGAGTGTCCTCGTTGTCAATCCTGATGTGCAGGTGAGTGGGTTGAGTAGCGCGCAGATTCGAGCGATTTACCGGGGGCAGATCACGAACTGGTCGCAAGTGGGTGGAACGGATGAGCCGATTACCGTGATCCAGCGTTCGGCATCTGATCCTATAGCGCAGATTTTCCGTGCCTTTGTTCTGGGTGGTATGAGAGAGCATGTGCATGGTCAGCATTTGAATGGTAATTGGGCGCAAGCAGTTGCGGAGACGTCGGGAGCTATCAGCTATGTTCCCTGGCAAGAGGCGCAGGGAGTTGCCGTGTCTACCCTGGCGATTGACGGTGTGACGCCGGATAGCGCGTCAATAATCGCGGGAGCTTATCCCTTCTGGAGCGTAGAACACCTCTACACGCGGGGAGACGGTACCGTACAATTGCAGTCATACGCGGCCTTTTTGAAGACAGGTCAAGAATCGACGCTCTTTTTACGTTTTGGCGTTGTGCCAATCGCCATGCTGTCGCAGAGCGTGCTGGCTTCACATTTGCCAGGGCCGGAAATCTAATCCATCGTTCCACTGGATGATACCCACATTTCCTATTCCCTTTGACAGAATGAGTACTATGTTGCACGCTTTGACATGAATTGATATTATGCCGTGTGCCAGGAGAGAGGTGCCCAATGCAACATGAGGAAATGATCAGACGTTGTCCGAGCTGTCAATATGCAGGAGCATTCGTAGACGGTGGCTGTGCGCGATGTGGATATGGTCGTCGTTTGAGAATGCCGTCGAAGTCTTTGTCCGGTCCGGTCATAACGCAGCCAAAAACGATCACTTCTGGCTCGCTCGAAACGGGTGCGCCGGGGCTGCTGCGTATTGATATGCTGCGCCAGGGGCGTTATCGCCTTGTAGAGCAGGTGAATTTACCCAGGAATCAGCGGCAGCAGGGGAAAGCATGGCTGGCAACTGATGCCCGCCAGGGCGGTAATCTGGTGGTTATCCGCGAACTTCTCGTCCAGGCTTTTGACTCACCTGAGCAGGAGCAGCAGTTTTTGCGCGAGGTCGCTACGCGCGTCACGCAACTCGGACAACACGAAGGTTTCCCGCGCGTTTTTGATATGTTTGGCGAGCGTGGCACATATTATGTTGTCCTGGAGCATATCGAAGGAAAAAGCCTGGCGCAACTGGTTGTAGAGCAAGGCGTATTACCGGAACGTGCCGTCGCGGATTATGGACGGCAAATTTGTAGATTGCTGAACATTCTTGAAGGCCAGCAACCTCCGATTGTGCATGGCGCGATTACTCCGAATACGATCATTATC
>DATLSW010000052.1:0-5877 GCA_035533955.1 Ktedonobacteraceae bacterium
TCGACTTTGAACGTGACAGGGCTGGTGGGCTTATAGGGCTGCGGCCACTCGTTTTTGTCGCGACTGAGAACCTGGGCGACGCTCATCTCGATCAGCGCGCAGGCGTCCTTGGGGGCCAGGTTGCGCGCCGAGTAACGTCCCAATCCCTTTTTGACAGGCGCGGTCATCACATTGTCGCCGAGCAGCGCCGTCACTTCGCGACAGGTCGCCTCGTCGCCGGCCACGAAAATGGCAGGTACGTCCCAACAGCCGGCCACTGCCGCCAGGATGCCGCTTTCGCCGACAAGGGTGTCGTTGATCCAGGCGTTATACCAAGACTCGGAGGAGACGGTGTGACACAGCACGCCATCAGGCGTCCCGGCCATGGCGTGCGCGCCCACGAATAGTATCGCATCGCAGCCTTCCTCAAAGGCCGTCGTATAACGCGCCCAGGGATGCCCGAACACGTATTGCGCCCCGGACTCTAAGCTGTCGGCAAGAAAGCTTCTGAAACTGTAGCCGCCGCCCGCTCCATGACAATCAACGACATCAATGTATGCTGCTCCCGCCGCGCGCGCGCCGCGCACCGCCGCGTTCATCTCATCGGTATACAGTTTCCTGGCCTGCTCATAGAGCGGTTTACCGCCTGAGACCTGTTCCCAATTTTCGATGCACGCGATCCCTTCCATATCACAGAAAATCACAACACGCATGGCTATCCATTCTCCTCTCATCTGGCAGATTTTGGTATTGGCTTGCTTTTGCTCCTTCTATCTTTTACAACGGGCCTGTCGTACTCACGGTAAACGCGCTTGCCGATTCTCCACCCAATAGGGCCACCGAGGATGATGCCGATGCCGCCAAAGATGGCTGTCGCAATACGCACATAGGTAAGTGGATCGCCATGAAAAGCATTGGTCAGGATAGCGGACCCGAAGTTGGCGAAGGCGACCAGGCCGAGCAACAAGCCGAACATGAGACCGATGGTGATGCCCAGGCAGCAGCCGAGCGGCCCGCCATTAGCTTCCCCCTGCGCTTCCGGCGGCAGCGTCGGCGCTGGCACAACAGATTCTTGCGCATCTTCGTCAGTCGCGTCTTGATCGGTCGGCGTTACTTCTTCAGACAGGTATAACGATGATTCTTCCTGCGATGACGCGGGAACGGGATTCTCTTCTGACATAGGTTTTCTTATCTCTATGGGAACGCGGTCTGGGCGCAATGAATTGGCCCCTACGCGCGTTCCTGGCCTTCAAAATGTGCCGAACTGGCGGTCTCCGGCGTCGCCCAGGCCCGGCAGGATGTAGCCCCGGTCGTTCAAGCTGTCGTCGAGCGCGCCGATATAGATGTCGATGTCGGGGTGCGTCTGCGCCAGCTTGAGCAGGCCAAAGGGAGCGGCGATAATACCGACATATGATAGACGTGGGATGCCGCGCCGTTTCAGGACGTTGATAGCATCGATGGCCGAACCGCCGGTTGCCAGCATGGGATCGACGGCATAACAGACCTGCAAATCGACCGTGTGCGGCAGGCGATTGTAGTATTCGAGGGCTTGCAGCGTCTCCTCGTCGCGGCGCAGGCCCAGGTGCCAGATTTGCGCGTCAGGGATGACTTGCCGGAATCCTTCGGCCAATCCCAGACCAGCGCGTAATATCGGCGTAATGCCGATGCCCCCGGCCAGCTTTTGTCCGACCATCGGCTCCAGTGGCGTTTCGATAGGACTCGATTCCAATACCAGCGAGGCTGTCGCTTCATATGCCAGCAACGCCCCAATCTCTTTTACCAGTTGGTAAAATTCCGGCACGGTGGTACGCTTATCACGCAGTGCGGTCAGTTTATCCGTTATTACCGGGTGAGAGGAAATATGCACGCGCGGAAGGTTCAATACCTCGCCTCGCCTGGGCTGCGGCACGCCCTGCATGGGCAAGCTGGAGCGCTCGCCGTTGTGCGTCGTTGTTTCTGCCATATCGATCTATACTCCTTTGTGTGCGATCTTCGCTGCGTAGAGGCCGACAACGTCTCCGCATGATTACCCATCCCAGGTGAGTTGCCACGCGGGGCGTGCAACCTTTCCGGAGGCAGCATCCCGTCTGGGAGACACGTAATCATAATGAGAGGTAATCTCGCGCCCACACTATTGTAGCAGAGTTGGTGAAAGGCGTCGAATCAACTGGCTGTTACCTGTGAGTTACTTTCCAGTTACCTTTTTGTCACTTTTACCCTTTATCTGGCTCTCCGAATACCTTATACTATACTCAGGTTCGAGTCAACAGTGTCCGGTGTGATCGGGGGGGGCGCGCAGGCGCGGTCGCAACGTTCTGCTGGCGTGCAAAGAGCCTGGTTTCCCAGGGCGCAAGCTATTGCGCCCCCCTTTTTGCCCCTGGCTTTCCGTCCTTCAGGAGGATTTCCGTAGGGACGTAAGGCTTCTGTCCCGCCCGCTGTTAGAACGCGCGCCCATGCGGGCGGGGCGCAAGCCCTACGCCCCTACGAAGGTTCCGGTGAAATCCCCCGCAAGGATGATATGCTTGTTTCCCTCCAGATTACAACTTCCACCAACTATGCTATACTACTGCCATGATTATAGGAGTAAGCCAGGTCACGTTACATTTGCCGGATAGTCACTCGTTAAAAGAGAAAGAGTGAGCTATCTTACAAACATGGTGAAAAGAGAACGATGTCGTTACAAGAAATAGAAACTGCTACAGCACAACAACATCCTGATGCTATCTATATTCTTGGCGTGAGGGTGGATCGCGTGACGCGGCAGCAGGCGCTGGATCGCATAGAGGAGATAATCGCCCGGCGACGCGCCAGCAATAACGAGTTGCCGTGCCAGCAGATTATCACCGTCAATCCGGAGTTTGTGATGGCGGCGCAGCACAACCAGCCGTTTCGCCGCGCCATCAACGCCGCTGCGCTGGTGCTGCCTGACGGCACGGGTGTCGTGTGGGCGTCGCGTTACCTGGGCAAGCCCGCGCCGGAGCGCGTCACCGGAACGGATACGCTGGCGGCGCTGGCGCAGCGCAGCGCGGCATCCGGCAGCCGTGTATATCTGCTCGGCGCGGCAGTCGGCGTGGCCGAAGCGGCAGCCACCCGCTTGCAACAGATAGCTCCTGGCTTGCAGATTGCCGGAACCTACGCTGGTTCGCCCGCGCCCGCCGAAGAAGACGCGATCATCGAACGGATTCGCGCCGCTCAGGCCGATGTGCTATGCGTGGCCTATGGCGCGCCTGCCCAGGAACTGTGGATTTATCGCAATCGCGCGCGCCTGCCCGTCGCCGTGGCGATGGGCGTCGGAGGCGCGTATGATTTTCTGGCAGGCCGCCAGAAGCGCGCGCCCAGACTTATGCAGCAGATGGGCCTCGAATGGCTGTTCCGCCTCTATCGCGAGCCGAGACGCTGGCGGCGCATCCTGGTGGCCGTGCCGATTTTTGGCGCGAGCGTACTGCTGAAAGGGCGAAAATCGCATGGCTCTTGATATCTTGCCCGATGTCGCGCGCCTGCGCTCTCTGATCGGCACTTTCCGCAAAAAGCGCGTGCTGGTGATCGGCGATATGGGAGCAGATGAGTATATCATCGGCAAACCGGCGCGTATTTCGCGCGAGGCTCCAGTCTTGATCCTGGAATTGAGCGAAGAGTACACCATTCCTGGCTGCGCGGCTAACGTCGCCGTCAACGCGCGAGCGTTGGGAGCCGAAGTCTTTCTGGCAGGCGTCGTCGGCGATGACGCGCCAGGCCGACATTTGCGCCGCGCCATTGACGAATGGGGATTGCGCCAGGAAGGTCTATTTACCGATCAGCAGCGCCCGACATCCACCAAGACGCGCATCATGGCGGGCAGTCCGCAGATCGTGCAGCAGCATATCGTGCGTATCGATCGCGTCGATACAGCCGATGTTGGCGAGCCGTGCAAGAAGCAGATCATCGCCTATATTCGCGCCATCTTGCCAGAGATCGACGCTGTTGTCCTCTCGGATTATGAGAACGGCGTGATCAGTCCGGAGATCATCGCAGCGTGCGTTCCTATGGCGCGGGAACTGGGCAAGATCATCATCGTAGACTCGCACGGCTCGCTCTTCCGTTTCCAGGGTGTAACCGCGCTGACGCCCAACCAGCAGGAGGCGGAATCGACGCTCGGCGTGACGATCAATACGCTAGCGGAACTACACGAAGCTGGGCAGCGTTTGCTAGATGGCAGCCACGCGCGCGGCGTTCTCATCACGCGCGGGTCCGAGGGCATGAGCCTGTTTGAAGTGGACAAACCGCCGCTGCACCTGCCGATTCACCGCCTCGCTCATGCCAGCGAAGTCGTCGTTGTTGATACGAACGGCGCGGGTGATACTGTCGCCGCGACCTTCACATTGGCGCTGACGGCAGGCGCGAGCATGGAAGAAGCGGCGTACCTGGCGAACGCGGCGGCCTCTCTCGTAGTGCGCCGCCTGGGCTGCGCCAGCAATACACCAGAAGAATTGATGAATGCGTTGAAATAAATGTGAGAGATTGATACATAAGAGATATGCACACAATAGTAAAAGATACGCGACAAAAAATGATGGAACGCGCTGCTCTCGCGGCTATCGTGCGACAGCGCCAGCAGCAAGGCGAACGAGCAGTATTCACCAACGGCTGCTTCGATCTGCTGCACCTGGGACATGTGCGCTATTTGCAGGAGGCGCGCGCGCTGGGCGATTTTCTGATCATCGGCTTGAATGACGATGCCGGGGTGCGTCTGTTGAAAGGACCTGGGCGCCCGCTCGTCCCGCAGCAGGAGCGAGCGGAACTGCTGGCGGCGCTGGCCTTCGTGGATTACGTGACCATCTTCTCCGAGCCGACGGCTGGACCATTGGTCGAACAGGTGCAACCTGCCGTCTATGTCAAGGGCGGCGACTATGCTCAGGCGCGCAGCCAGCAGCCAGACCTGAGTCGTTTGCCTGAAGCGCGCGTAGTGGAGAGCTATGGCGGTATGGTGCGGCTCATTTCCTACCTGCCGCGTCACTCGACCACGGCCCTGATCGAAGCGATCAAGCGACTGCCCGACACATCTTCACAATAAACCAATGATAACACTCTATTGGAGAACTGTTATTCTATGACAAATGACTCGTTAGAATCGCGGTCTGAACTGTCTGAAAAAGATGAAGCGCAGGCGATTGTTGACCTGATTCCTCTAGTCGAAACGGATCAGAACATCATGGAGCAAGAGCCGCTGCCCATAGCGATGATAGAGGAGACGAGCGGCGAAGCCGCACCCGGCGAGCGGCGGCATATCGTCAAGTCGGCCACGCTCGTCATGCTCGGCAACCTGGGCAGCAGCCTGGCGGGCATGGTGCGGCAACTGGTGGTGGCCTCGTTCGGCAGCAAAATTGCCGGGCCGTTCGTCTCCGCCCTCTCGCCGGCCCAGAATTTTAACAATTTTGTGATCAATGGTCATGTCAATGGCGCGCTCGTTCCCACCTTCAATGATTTAGCCGCGCCCGAGAAACAGCAGGAGTTGCGCCGCCTTGTCTACACGATGGTCAACCTGATCCTGATCATCATGATCGTCGCCTCGATCACCTTCTTCTTTATTTCCCACTGGTTTATGCAGCTTATCGCGCCAGGGTACGAAAAATACATTGTGCTGGGAAGTGCTAGCGTTTACCAGTTGTCGCTGGCGATATCATTCGCGCAGATTATTTTCTTCTCGCTGCTCGCGTTGGGGCCGTTCGCCATCCTGCAAGGGACGCTTTTTGCCCGCAAAGAATTTGGTTGGCCCTCCGTGGCGACGGCCTCGTATCATGTCGGCATCATCCTGGGCGCAATTGCCGCCGCGCTCATCGGCGCGCGCTCAATGGGCTACCTGGCGCTGCCGATTGGCGTAGTCGTCGGAGCTTTCGGCGAACTGGCCTTGCTGATTCGCCC
>DATLSW010000053.1:0-6964 GCA_035533955.1 Ktedonobacteraceae bacterium
AGGCAAGAGGGGGTTTCGGAGACAGCAAGCGCTGTCCCAGAAGCAAGCTCTGCTGGGAAGGGAGTGCATCGTCCTCAAGAATTACGCCTGGGTCGTGCAAACGTCAAGAGAGCCGCTGCCGCAACAGCAAGCGGTTGGTGAGGCGGGCGCGGTGCAAGGCTTTGAGGTTGATCAGGATGTAGGTCAGGGTCGTGAGATGCTCGACAGAGCGCTGGTTGCGCACTTTGGGATGAGCGAGACCGAACTGCTCTTTGCTGTGGCTGTTGACGCGCTCGCAGGAGGTGCGTTGGTGGTAGACCATCTGGTACTGAGGGCTGTCGCGGTTCAGTAAGACGCGCATGAGACCGCCCTTCTCCCAATTGACATCCTTGACACAGCCGCGTCCGCTGGCAAACTGGGGCTGCTGGCAGGTGAAGGCGCGCGACTGAGGAAACAGGAGCGGGCAACGGAAGCGCACAGCGGTGTAGCCATTGGTATGAGCGAAAGGAAACTGCGGGATCATGCGCAGGCCGACAGCACACAGTGGGGTGCCATCGGGGTCGCGCTCGGGAGGAGGATGGCCGTGCTGGTTGAGAGGAATGGCCGCGATGCCGCCGAAGCGAGCCGCGCGTTCATAGATGTACCAGGCATCATACGCAGCGTCGGCGGTCAGGTTGGTGGGATAGAAGCTCAGGGTCGCCACGGTTTGGACGTAGAGCGGATGAAAAAAGGTGACGTCGTTCTCATTGAACGGCTGGGTGAATTCGGCCAGGACGATATCGCCATAGATGGGATCAGTACTGGTAGCGACGCCGGAGCCGTAGCCCCAGTAATATTCTTTGACCTCTTTCTGAGAGCCATCGGCCTGCTCCTGGTTGGTGGAGCGTTTGACACCGAGTTTGCAGTCGGGATCGCCAGTTGGCTGATGGGTGGGGTCATAGCGGTTGGCAACGAAGGCGCGCAGGTTGTTTTCCTTGACCCAGGCCGCGATGTGCGTGACATCGAAGGCGACCGTTTCGCCCAGGCCAGGGATTTCGCCCAGCAGCGCCTGCACGGTGGCAGCCAGCAACGCCGACAAGAGCTGCGGATCCAGGCTCTGCTGTTTGTGGCGAAACCAGCGGGCAGAGGGGACGGTGCGTTCGACATCGAAGCCGTAGGGTTGCGTCAGATCAAGAACGGGGGTAAAGCCCAGCTCCAGGACGAGCAACGGATGTTCAAGCAGATAGCGGCGCAGCGTGGTACAAAAGGTCAACGACTCGCTGAGTTTGAGCAAGAGGGCTTTGAGGTAGGCGCGCTCCGCATGCGGACGAGGGCCGCGCTGATGCGCCTGGGGTATGGTCTCCGGCACGACGCTCCAATCCAGCAGGTCGAAGAGGGCGCGCACGCGCTGACAGAGCGCATCGCTTTCCATAAGCGCAGTCACCGTGGTCTGGTCAAGATGAATCGTTTCGGGTATACTAGACATGGTTCGCTCCTTGTTCGTGTAGAAGGTGTATAGCAATACACTACAAAGGAGCAACTTCTTTGTCAAGCGCCTGGTCCGTTGAGATTTAGTTCCGACCCTCCCGTCTGGGATTGAAACTCCCACAAGGGCGTACAGACCGAGCCGCCGATATCAAAGTCGCAAAGAGGCAATAATCCCGTCTGGGATTGAAACTCTGTGCTTGTGGCTGCTCTATTCGGTACTGAAAGGTCGCAAAGAGGCAATAATCCCGTCTGGGATTGAAATACAAGGTCGTACTTCCTTGCATGAGCCACGTGAATAGCACTCCATACCTCCTTTACAAGATCGCAACCAACTCTCAACCAGAAACAGCGCGGCGTTATGGTATATTTCTACTAACTACAGGCTATTCTTGCAAAATCTCTACTATTGTTCTTTTGCAGAGGAAATAGTCATCAGGTAGTCGTATCGTCCTCACATCTCTATTTCTTATGAGGAGGAAAAACCTTTATGCAAAAGCGCACCCTGTTTCTTCGTTCTGGCATTCTTCTCCTGATTGTAGCCGTCCTCTCGCTGGCCTTGATTGTACCGGCGCGGGCCGCCAATACGCGATCAACCTCTACTGTCGGTTCAATCAACAGCACATTTATCCAGGCATCCCAAAAGTTCGGCGTGCCTGAATCTTTGCTCAAGGCGCTCTGCTATATGGAAGGTCGCCTGAGCAATCACGGCGGCAGCCCCAGCATAGACAACGGCTTCGGCTGTATGCACCTGGTCAAAAACAGCAACGGCGATACGCTCGATCAGGCCGCGCGCGATCTGGGCGTCAGTACCCATCAGCTTCAAATCAATATATCGACCAACATTCGCGGCGGCGCTGCTGTCTTGCGCGACGAGGCGCTGCGGCTCTCAAGTACGCATCAGATGCCGCGCACACTGGCCGATTGGTACGGAGCCATCGCGGCATATAGCATGGCCTCCACTCGTTCGACGGCCCTCATGTACGCCGACGCCCTTTATCAATTGCTCAACCAGGGCTACAGCGCGCAGGCCGAGGATGGCGAGATGATTACGCTCGCGCCGCAGTCTGTCCACCCGAACAAGGCAACGGCTGCTTCCGTCAGCAACTCACCCAACTTCAAACTGCCCGCCGGCTGCAAAATCGGCGGCGCTGTTGACTATCCCGGCGCCATCAACTGTATCCTGACGCCCGCCAGCGAATTTGATTGTCACCTGGTGCCGCCAGGCGCGCCATGCACCTATCAAGGCGCAAATCGGCCCGTCAGTTGCAGGCTTCCGCACAACGCCGTGTGCGATATTGACCAGGTTGTCATTCATGACATCGAAGGCACCGTGCAGGACGCGCTGAACGTCTTCCAGAATCCAGCCAGTTTTGTCAGTGTTCACTATATTGTCGGCACTGACGGCACGGTTTACCAGGTGCTGCGCGAGAAAGAAATCGCGTTCCAGGCGGGGAACTTCTGGTACAACCAGCATTCGGTCGGCATTGAACACGCCGGATTCGACGCCACCGGTTTCCAATGGTATAACGCCGCCGAATATCTCGGCTCCGCCAAACTGGTTGCCTACCTGCTCAAGAAGTACAACATCCCGCTCGATCGCGCGCACATCGTCGCGCACGGAACCACCCCATCGCCATTCCTGGCTGTCTCGCCCAATCACGTCGATCCCGGCCCCTACTGGCTGTGGGATTACTACTTCGGGCTGATTCATCAGCAAGGCGTGCCGTACCCGAAAGGCAATTTCCACACCGGAATCATCACGCTGCATCCTAAGACAGATCAGCGTCCGTTCGGGCGCAACGGGACGGAGACTCCGGCCAATTTCAATTTCTTCTACCTGTATAATGGGCCGAGTACGAAATCTGGCCTGATCCCCCGCCAGGGAGACGGCACCGATATCACCGATGTGACCGACAACGTCGAGCCGGGCATGAGTTACTACTACCTCAATAAGGTGAAAGACCCGGCCGGAACTGGCGATACCATGTACGAGATCTGGTATGGTGAAGAGGATATGGCGCATAACCCAACGCCGAGCCTGTTCGCGCACGCGAAGCTAGCCTGGCTGGCCGTTCCTCCCGGTGATGCCTTCGAGGGGCAGGGAACGATTGTGCAGTTGAATAGTACCAAAGATGGTGGTAAGCCCGCGGTCTTTGGCAGGCCGACCACGAATTCGCTCTACGAGATCGGCAGCGCACCCAACGGCTCGATCTTCGTCTCAGCATTCACATATACCGAAGATGGCACCAACAATCTCTGGTACGAGATCAACTACAACCACCGGCAAGCCTGGGTTCACGCCAGCGAGGTGACAGTTATCTCATAGCGCCGCGTATAATCAGATGTAACTGGACAGAGAGATTAGTTCCAGTGACCAGAAGGCGCTGGAACTAATCTCTCTGTCCAATTATCCTTACCCCAGCCAGCTATATGGATAGGCCGGGTCGTCTACGGAGCGAGCTGCCACGCCCAGCTTCAACGGATAGAACGTATCGACCATTACCGCCAGTTCGTCGGTATGATCGACACCCAGGCTCTTCTCGACTGCGCCTGGGTGCGGGCCATGCGGGATACCGCGCGGATGCAGCGTAATCGACGAACGCTCGATGCCCTTGCGGCTGCCGAAATTGCCGTTCACGTAATAGATCATCTCGTCGCTGTCGATGTTGCTGTGATTATAGGGAACAGGGATCGAGAGCGGATGGTAATCCAGCTTGCGCGGCACAAACGAGCAGATCACGAAGTTCGGCCCCTGGAAGGTCTGATGCACGGGCGGCGGCTGGTGGACGCGCCCGGTGATCGGCTCGAAGTCGGCGATGTTGAAGATCCACGGGTACTCGCAGCCATCCCAACCCACCGTGTTGATGGGGTGGAAATCGTACCAGTAGCTGGTGATGGCGTTACCGACTTTCAAGCGCACCTCGTATTCGCCGCGCTCGGCGTGCGTCACCAGTTCTTCCGGGCGGCGAATATCGCGCTCGCAGAAGGGCGAGTGTTCGAGCAGTTGGCCGCGCTGATTGTAGTAGCGGTTGGGCGGCTCAATCGTGCCGCGCGCCTCGATCACAAAAAAGCGCGAAGCGGGACTATCGATGGCAAGATCGAAACGATAGGTCGTGCCGCGCGGAATGACGATATAGTCGCCTTCATGATAGGGTAACAGGCCGAAGTTGGTCTCCAGCACGCCGTGTCCCTCGTGTACGAAGTAGACCTCGTCGCATTCGCCGTTGCGATAGAAGTAGCTCATCGGTTCGCCAGGCAGCGCGACGGACAGCACCACATCCTTGTTATACATCAGCGTCTGGCGGCCCAGTACGGCATCGCCGCCGCGTGCCATCCCGGCGGTTTTCAGATGATGGTGTCGCTGCACGCCCTCGTCCCACTCTTCATGGTTGACAGTGGCGAACTGCTCGACTTTTTTCACGCGTGTCGGCGGATAGTGATAATAGAGGATCGAATAGTTGCCGGAAAAGCCTTCCGTGCCGAAAAGTTCTTCGGCATAAAGGCTGCCGTCAGGTTTGCGAAACTGCGTATGGCGTTTCGGGGGTATCTGCCCTAAACGATGATATCCTGGCATTGATATTTCTCCTGATTGCGTCTCTACAATGTCATCTGTTACACGATACGATTACGCAATACGCCAATGCCGTCGATTTCCATCTCGACCACGTCGCCGCGCAGCAGCCAGGGCTGTACCGCGATGCCAAGCTCCAGAATGCAGCCTGTGCCGACCGTGCCGGAGCCAAGGACATCACCCACGCGCAGGCGAGCATTGCGCGAGGCCCAGGCGATCATCTGCGGGAAACTGTAATAGATCTGGTTGAAGTTGCCACGCGAGACCTCTTTGCCGTTGACACGCGTGAGCATGGTCATGTCGTAGCGTTCGCTGGCTCCGCTGCCGCTGTGGCGCGCCGCCAGTTCGTCTGGCGTGACCAGCCACGGGCCAAGCGAGGTCGCAAAATCCTTGCCTTTGCCCGGCCCCAGACTGAGCTTCATGTCCCTGCTCTGCACATCGCGCGCGCTCCAGTCGTTCATGATGGTGTAGCCAGCAATATAGTCGGCGGCCTCTTCTACCGGAATATCTTTGCCCTCGCGCCCGATGACGCAGGCAATCTCCAGTTCAAAGTCCAGCGCATTGCTGCCGACGGGATAGGGAACGGCGGCATCCTGCCCGTAGAGTTCGCTGGTGTTGGTAAAGTAGAAAATGGGGATCTCGTACCATTCCGGGATCATGTCCGCGTTGCGCAGCGCCCGCGCCGCTTTGACGTGCTGCTCGAAGGCGTAGAAGTCGCGCGCGGTCGGCGGCTCAGGAATGGGCGTCAGCAGGGTCACGTTTTCGAGCGGGTGATCGCTGATATGCTCGTGCGCGGCCATCGATACCCTGCCAAAAGCGGACTCGGCCAGCGGCGCTGAAGTTGCCGCCCCGCCGAGGGATTGCATGGTCACGATCTCTTGCGCGACACGACGCGCCTGCGCCAGCCCTTCGGGGTCGCGCAGCAGTTCAAGCAGCGTCGGATAGTTGAGCGCGTAGACATGATCGTCGTGGACGATGCCCGCGTGCGTCGCCCCCGCGGCGGTTCTGAATGTTGCCAGTTTCATCTTACAGGTTCCCTCGCAGCGCTTGCTCGCGCTCAATGGCCTCGAACAGCGCCTTGAAATTGCCCTCGCCGAAGCTGCGCGCGCCCTTGCGCTCAATCACTTCAAAGAACATGGTGGGGCGACTGACGATAGGCTTGGAGAAGATTTGCAGCAGGTAGCCATCCTCGTCGTGATCGATCAGGATGCCCAACTCGGCCAGTTGCTTGATATCCTCGTCGATATGGCCGACACGATCCAGCACATCTTCATAGTACGCGGCTGGCGTTTTCAGAAATGGTACGCCGCGCTCTTCCAGATTGCGCACCGTGGCGATGATGTCGGCGGTTATCAGGGCGACATGCTGCACGCCGGGGGTGCGATAGAAGTCCAGGTATTCTTCGATCTGCGATTTTTTGCGACCGGGAGCAGGTTCGTTGATGGGCAGTTTGATGCGCCCGCTGCCGTTCTGCATGACCTTCGACATGAGAGCGGAATATTCGGTGCTGATGGCTTTATCGTCAAAGTGGATGATCTGCGAGAAGCCCATGACACGCTCGTAGAAAGCGACCCACTCGTTCATCTTGCCCAGTTCGACATTGCCCACGACGTGATCGATACCAGCAATACCGGCGGGACGAGCGCGCCGCGGCACATTCGTGGAGATGGGCCGGTATCCTGGCAGGAACGCGCCCCGATAATCCTGCCGCTCGACGAAGGTATGGATCGTTTCGCCATAGGTAGCAATGGCGGCCAGCTTGACCTTGCCGTAATCATCCTTGCGCACAATCGGCTCCATAATGCTCCGCGCGCCCCGGCTGGTGGCCTCGCGATAGGCGCGTTCGGCATCCTCGACGCGGAAAGCGACATCTTTCACGCCGTCCCCGTGCAATTTGACATGATCGGCAATCTCGCCTTCGGGATTAAGCGACGAGGTCAGTACGAA
>DATLSW010000054.1:0-4289 GCA_035533955.1 Ktedonobacteraceae bacterium
TCCCATGAGATATAATGAAGGACAAACAATACTGTCCTCACACAACGATGTGTCCAAAGGAGAAGAATCAATTATGAAAAATGTCGCTGAAAATGTCGTCGCGCGCGCGCGCACGCCATTCAAAAATCAATCGCTCACCGACTTTACCAGAGAAGAGAATCGCCAGGCGCAGAAAGCAGCACTGGAACAGGTAAAAAGCGAACTGGGTGCAACATACCCGCTCATCATCGGCGGGAAGAAAATCTTTAACGATGATACCTTCACCTCGATCAACCCTTCGCAGCCGGAGCAGGTGATCGGACGCTTCGCCAGGGCCAGCGTCGAACAGGCGAATCAGGCCGTACAGGCTGCCGCCGCGGCGTTCGAGTCGTGGAAGCGCGTCCCGGCTGACGAGCGCGCGGGTTATATCTTTGCCGCCGCCGACCTGTTGAAAAAGCGCCGCTTTGCCTTCAACGCCTGGATGATCTACGAGGTCGGGAAAAGCTGGCCCGAAGCCGACGGCGATACGGCGGAAGCCATCGACTTCCTGGAATTTTACGCCCACGAAATGATCCGGCTGGCCGACGAGCAACCCATCACGCGCATTGAAGGCGAGGATAACGAACTGGTCTATATCCCGCTCGGCGTGGGCGCGGTCATCCCGCCGTGGAACTTCCCCGCCGCGATCATGGTCGGCATGACCGGCGCGTCTGTTGTCTCCGGCAATACCGTCGTCCTCAAACCGGCCAGCACCTCGCCAACCATCGCCGCGCAATTTGTGCGCATCCTGGAAGACGTAGGCTTGCCCGCCGGCGTGGTCAATTTTTTACCCGGCTCCGGCTCAACCATCGGCGACGCGCTGATCGAACATCCCCTGATACGCTTCATCGCCTTCACTGGCTCGCGCGATGTCGGCCTGCGCATCAACGAACTGGCCGCGAAACACCACAAGGGGCAGAAGTGGATCAAACGCGCTGTCCTGGAAATGGGTGGCAAAGACGCTGTAGTGGTAGACGAGACCGCCGACCTCGACGCCGCGGCAGATGGCATCGTCACCTCGGCCTTCGGCTTCCAGGGACAGAAATGCTCGGCAGGCTCGCGCGCGATTATCGTTGACAAGGTCTATGACGAGGTGCTACAGAAAGTCCTCGACCGCGCAAAGAAACTGACGATGGGCGATGTCACGCAGCCCACGACCTACATGGGGCCAGTGATCGACGCCAACGCCTTAAAGAAGATTACCGAATATATCGAGATCGGCAAAAACGAGGGACGGCTCGTCCTCGGCGGCGGCCATCACGGCCCCGGCTACTTTATCGAGCCAACGATCATCGCCGATGTCGATCCGCACGCGCGCGTGGCCCAGGAAGAGATCTTCGGGCCGGTGCTGACCGTGATCAAAGCCAGCGACTTCGATGACGCCATGCATATCGCCAACGATACCGAGTACGGCCTGACGGGTTCGCTCTATTCGCGGGACGCGCGGCGCATCGAGCGCGCCAAAGAGGAGTACTTTGTAGGCAATCTGTACTTCAACCGCAAATCGACGGGCGCGTTCGTCGGCGTTCACCCGTTCGGCGGCTTCAACATGTCCGGCACGGACTCGAAAGCTGGCGGCAAGGATTACCTCCTGCTGTTCACCCAGGCAAAAGCGATCTCGGTCAAAAAGTAGAGGGGAGAATCCTCTTTTGGCAAACGTCACACGTTTAGATTCCGGGGCGTGGCAGGTTTCCCTGCCATTCCTCGGTGAACCGCAAATCATCGGCTCGTATCTGCTGGCGGGAGAGAACGAACTCGCGATCATCGATCCAGGGCCGGGCAGCACACTCGAATGGCTGCTGGCCGCCCTGCGCGAGGCCAGTTTTGATCCGCGCGATGTCACGCACATCCTGCTCACGCATATTCACCTCGATCACGCCGGGGCGGCGGGTTCGCTCGCGCGCCTTCTGCCCAGGGCGCAGGTCTACGTCCATAGCCTGGGCGCGCCTCATCTGATCGATCCCTCGCGCGTGCTGGCAAGCGCGACGCGCATCTACGGAGATCGCATGAAGATGCTGTGGGGAGATATCGAAGCTACACCTGTCGATCGCGTGCATCGTATCGGCGACGGCGACACGCTCAATGTCGCGGGGCGACAGCTCGGCATCTATTACACACCTGGACACGCTATCCATCACGTCTCCTTCTTCGACGCGCAAACACGCGAATTCTTCGCGGGCGACGTGGCCGGCGTGCGCTTGCCCGACATAGATTATGTGCGCCCGCCCACGCCGCCGCCCGACATCGACCTTGAGGCGTGGTCGGCAAGTATTGAACGCATTCGGCAACTTCACCCCAGCGTCCTCTACCTGGCGCACTTCGGCCCGATCAGCGATGTCGAACAACACCTCGACCGTCTGGAAGCGGCGCTCTACAAGTGGAGCGATTTTGTGCTGCAAGCCATGCGCGAGGGCAAAAACGAGTCAGAGATCATCGCGCTGCTGATCGAGAAAACGCAGCCTGAACTTGAGTACGTCACCCAGGACGCCCACGCCGTGCAACGCTACGAGATCGCTGCCAACTACGCCATGAGCGTGCAAGGCTACATGCGCTACTGGCGCAGGCTGCACCCGGAACGGCTGTAGGATCGCTTATATCAAATCCGGTGGAACACTGACGGTAATGCCTGTAGCGGCGCAATTGATTGCGCCAGTCAACCGCCAGAGGTGCTGATCCTGGCGCAATCAATTACGCCGCTACACGGTTTCACCGGATTGGGTATAAGAGGTCAACAATGTGATGCCGATGCCGGTGTAGCAGCGCTATGAACTGTGGCGGCGCAATGCATTACGCCAGTCAGCGACAGTAATCAGAGAGCGACCCTGACGCAATGCATTGCGCCGCCACAGCGTTGTTGGTCGGCCTCTACGCCGATTTGCGGCAATTGGGGCAGAGGCCAAAGAGGGTGAGGGAATGGCCTTCAATCGCGAAATCCGTCTGTTTGCCAATCGACGCGAACTGATCTTCGGGCAGACAGACTTCGACCTCGACGACACGGTGACAGCATGTGCAGGTCAGGTGATGATGATGGCTGTCTCCGCAGACACGATAGTGGTGCGTGCCATCGGCAAATTCAATACGGTCTAATAGCCCCATCGTGACCAGCATTTCCACCGATCGGTAAACCGTTGCCCGGCCCAGGCGGGCTTCATCCTGACGCAGCGTCTGCCAGAGATCGTCAACGGTAAAGTCGGTTCCGCTTTCGGCCAGCGCGATCAGCCGTTCCGCGATAATGCGCCGCGGGCGCGTATTGCGCTGGCAGGTATCTTCAAACGCCGCACGGATTTTCTCTGCTATCACGATTCTTTTGCTCTTTCTCGAAATGGTCATCTATTGAGATAGTGTATCACATGTTGATGGGCGTGTCCAGTTATTGTCAAGTCTTTTCTTCTAGCTTTTTTGACAGGATCACGCCCGTGTTCAGGCCGATGGTATGTAGCCCGCCAAAGAAACGGGCGTGTTCGATCTTCATACAGCGATCCTGCACCACGGTTAAACCCGCGGCCTGGGCTTTTTGCGCGGCTTCGTCGTTACGGATGCCCAGTTGCAGCCACAACACGCGCGCGCCGATCTGGATCGCTTCCTCCGCGATGGGTGGCACATCCTGAGCTTTGCGGAAGACATCGACGATCGCGATCGCTTCGCCTGCCGCTTTTGCCTCCGTCAGCGTCGCGTAAACGCGCTTGCCGAGAATCGTCTGCCCGGCATAGCGCGGGTTGATCGGGATAATATCATAGCCCTCGGCCTGCAAGTAAATCGCCACGAAATGGCTGGGGCGATACTGGTCAGCCGAGACGCCGACAATCGCCACATGCCGGTACTGCTGTAAAATCTGTAATCTATCGTACATATCAGGTATCATGTGCGTCAAACCTCCAGATCGCGCAGCCTCTCCGGGGGAGACAGACTCTCCAGGGGAGAGGTAATAATAATCATAATCGGCCCTACGCTTTTCGCTTCGCGGTGAACGTCCCATCTGGCTGTGTGATCAGCGCCTCGGATACGGCTCCAGAAGTATCAAACTTGAATTCAATATTCATGCCGGAGATGCCCTTGACCTGGAATTCCGCTCCCTGCTCGGTTCGCTTGTAAGGAACCAGTTCATAATCGGGTTCGCCGGGGATCGAGGCGGAGAGCGTATGCTCGCCTTTCAACGCGATAGTAATGATCATACCCAGAACTTCGTATGCGCCGGCGAACTGTCCCAGGAAACTTTTCTCCGTCAATGTTTTGTCGGGTAGACGCTTGAAAACGATGTCATTGCCGGTTGG
>DATLSW010000055.1:0-5254 GCA_035533955.1 Ktedonobacteraceae bacterium
GAATATCATCGATTTTTTTCGCGTTGAACAGAAACGCCTGCACCTCTGGCTGCGGGCTGCCGTCAGCGATCTGACGCCCGACGAGTGGCATTACACTGGCCCCGGCACGAGCAACAGCATCGCGTTTTTCATGTGGCACTGCGTGCGTACCGAGGATAACATCCTGCGCTTTATTTTGCAGGGTCGCCCGCCGCGCTGGAACGAGGAGGGCTGGCACGAGCGGTTGGGCCTGCCGCCTCGCGCGCAGGGAACGGGCATGGCGGCAGAAGAGTCGCGCGCGTTTCACATCGCCGATACTGGCTTATTTATGGAATACGCGGAAGCCGTCTGGCGCGAGTTTGAGGATTACCTGGCTTCGGTGCAGGACGGCGGCGCGGAACTTGGCGAGCGCGTCGTGACGGTCAAGCCGTTGGGCGAGCTGCGCGCCCTCCAGGCCATCGGGCAGGTCTGCATCAGCCATCTCTTCATCCACTACGGCGAGATCGCATCCATCCGCGGCGCGTTGGGCAAAAAGGGGCAGCCAATTTAGGATGCGATAGGGAAGCAATCAGGAACATGATAGGGAGCGATCAATCGGTCCCTACGGAGGATATTTCATGGCCTCTCTCGGTTTTATTGGCCTGGGCGTCATGGGCGGTCGCATCGCGAAGCGCCTGCTGGACGCGGGCCATACAGTTACTGGCTATAATCGCACGAAGGCTAAAGCGCAATGGCTGCTGGATGCCGGAATGCGCTGGGCCGATACGCCACGCGCGGTCGCTGAAAACGCCGAAGTGATTTTCAGCATGGTGACGGACACGGCTGCCGTGCAGGAGATCGTCAATGGCTCGCGTGGCATTCTTCCCGCTTTGAAAGCGGGTAAGGTATATGTCGATATGAGTACCATCGACCCTGATGTGTCGCGGGAACTGGCGGAGCAGGTGGCCGCGCAAGGCGCGCGGATGCTTGAAGCGCCGGTTTCCGGCAGCGCGATCACTATAGAACAGGGTAATCTGTCGATGATGGTGGGCGGCGATCAGGCCACATTCGAGCAAATTCGGCCCGTATTGCTCGACATCGCGCCGCGCGTCAATTACGTGGGCGGTAACGGCCAGGCGCTTTTGATGAAGATTGCGCTGAACCTGACGTTGCCAGTGCAGTTCCTTGCCTTTTGCGAGGGCGTGCTGCTGGCGGAAAAAGGCGGCGTCCCGCGCGAAACCGCCGTCGAGGTGTTTCTGAATAGCGCGGTCGTCTCACATGCCATGCGATTTCGCTGTCCTCTGGTGGTGAAGAAGGAAGACGAGGTCTGGTTCAACGTGGGCATGATGCAGAAAGATATGCTGCTGGCTCTCGAAATCGGCAGGAAGTCCGGCGTGCCAATGGCGAGCGCGGCCCTCGCCAATGAGTACCTGACGGCAGCGCGCGGCCTGGGATTGGCCGAGGAAGACTTCGCGGCCATCTTCGAGGTGGTGGCCCGCATGTCCGGTATGTAAAATCTTTTGGGAGCTTATCATGCATTATGTAGGAACGCTGGATGAGATCGGTTTGCATGTCCCGCCGCTCTGCGAAGGGCATAGCCAGGGCTATAGCCGCGCGGCGCTGGTTGACCACACGAGAGGGTCGGTGCATATGGGGTTAGGACTGTGCCAGTTGCTGCCGGAGGGCAGGCTGAACGCGCACGTTCACTCCTATGAAGAGGCGTTCTTTATTCTGGAAGGGCAGGTACTGGGCAGCATCGACGGCAAAACGTATCAGTTCGGCCCAGGCGATTATGGTATTATCCAGGTGGGAGCGCCGCACGCCTGGCGCAACGCCGAAGCGCAGCCAGTACGCTGGCTGGAGATGCAGGCCGCGCAGCCAAAGCCACCGGAGCGCGGGCGCGATACGTTCTTTTTGAAAGAGAACAATGTATTGAACGAGGGCGTGCGGCCCGACTGGCGCGATCCGCGCACGCGCGGCATCGGCCATTTCGACGACGCGCAATTGCCGCCTTCGGGCAAGATGCAGATGGAGGGCGACCGCGGCGGCAACATCCACGGTATTTCGTTGAAGATGCTGATCGATCACTCGCTGGGAGCGCAGTTGCTGACGTTGTTCATGGTGCAGTTCGCGCCGGGCGGCGAGGGCGTTGTGCATGACCACCCCTTCGAGGAGTCGTATTTTCTGCTCAGCGGCGAGGCCGAGGCGCTGCTGGACGGGAAACGCTATCATGTCAAAGCCGGAGATGTGGTCTGGACAGGCGTGGGCAGCACGCACGGCTTCTTTCAACGCGGCGACGTTCCGGTGCGCTGGATAGAGACGCAGGCGCCGCAGCCCCCACGCCAATACTCCTTCCGCTTCCCCGCCGATTGGGACTACCTGGCGGAGAAACTGGAAAGCTGACCCAAATAGGCCACGGTGCTGAACTTTCTTGTTTGTTCTGGTAAAGTAATTATATCCAATTAGAACAGGTGTAAGAATATGCTCAAATATGATCAGGCGCTTTTATGGTCTCCAATAGAGAGCCATGTAGAAAATCTTGTCCAGCCGTCAAGAACTGGTAAGCTTACTTCGTTTATCAAGTGGGCTGGAGGAAAAGAACAAGAATTGAAGCATATCCTTCCCTTAGTTCCTTCGTTTCGCGATTACTATGAACCTTTCGTAGGTGGAGGCGCGGTATTTTTTGCAATTCAAGCGAAGGGGAAATTTATTAACGATAGATCTTCTGAATTATTTAATCTCTATACAATGATCGATCAGCATAATGCCGATTTTTTTGATGCGTTGGATACATTGCTGGCGGGATGGCAACAAATAAGTGAGATTGTAGATAAGTCTGCAAGCGATCTTATTGTACTCTACAAAGCTTACTCTTTCGATAGAGACTCGGCAGATACAATGAAGAAAAAGCTTCTGGAGTTTATTTCATATCATGCCGAGGAATTTCGCAAGATGTTTATGGTTGTCTACAACCAGGATATTGAGAATTTTTTTCGGGAACTCCAACGCAATTTATTCAGTAAAACGAGCCGGATGAAAGAACTAGAGCATAAGAAATGGAAGTTGCCAGAACAAGATATTCTGGCAAATATAGAGAGTGCTCTTAAAAGCGCCTATTATATGCATATGCGATATCTTTATAATAACATAAACAACTATCAAATACCGTCGCCGTTGGCTTCCGCCATATTCTTTTTTGTCAGGGAAAATGCTTATGCTTCTATGTTTCGTTATAACAGCCGAGGTGAATTTAATGTACCCTATGGAGGATTGTCGTATAACAGAAAAGATTTGGTTCGCAAAATCTCCTATATGCGTTCCGACGAATTGCGATTTCATTTCAGGAACACAGTCATCGAAAACCTGGACTTTGAGACATTTTTGCTCAAGTATACGCCACAAGAAAACGATTTTATCTTTTTAGATCCGCCTTATGATAGTGAATTTAGCACCTACGCACAAAACGAATTCAGTATGCAGGATCAGGAACGTCTAGCCAGCTATCTACAGAAGCATTGTAAGGCAAGATTTATGCTTGTCGTCAAGAATACTCCAGCTATTTTCAAGCTGTATGATCAGAAAGGTCTCACCATTCGTATGTTCGATAAAAAATACCTTGTCAGCTTTCAAGATCGCAATAATAAAGACACCGAGCATTTAATCATCACAAATTACGAGATCGAATAAAGTGTGTACAAATGTCTTTGTGGCTGCTCAATAATTATCCAATCTCGATCCCCGTCGGCACGGGTGTCGCTGGCAGCGCGGCCAATGTGCCGTTCGAGTGGTGATCCTCGCGAGTGAGAGCAGGATCAGGCGTCGGCGCGGCAGGCGACACGGGCAGGTTACTGTCGGAGATTGTGCCACTATCAATTGAGAGGTGATATGGAAACATCGACGGCTCGAAGGCGCTGCTTTGCGAGACGAGCAGAATTTGCTCGAAGTGCTGGCCGAGCATCTCGCCCGTCACAATATCCACCAGCGCCCGCGATCTCCCACGATCAAAGTTGCTCAACGGCTCGTCGAGAATGAGGAAGCCGGGAGCAGCGCGCAGTTCTCGCGGCAGCGATGCAATGGCAAAGGCCAGGCGCAGCGCCAGCGACAACTGGTCGGCTGCTCCGGCGGACAGGGCAGATTTGTTGATATACGCTTCCGCCACGCTATCCCATACGCGCAGTTGCAGATCTTCTTCCTCTTGCCAGCCCACGAGATGCACGTCCCGATAGCGGCCGCCCGTCAGCAAGGGAACAAGCTGTTGCAGGTAGTACTCGATGCGCGGCTGCATTTTCTGCATCAAGCGCTCGCGCACCGCTTGCAGTAGCAAACCGCCGCGCTTCTTGGCCGCGTAGAGGCGTTGTTGCTGCTCCAGGCGCGCGCGCAGGTCGTCCAGATCAAGCTTGACGCCGTCTATGTGCAGCCTGGTACCCAGCGCCAATTCTTGCTCCTCCAGGCGTTCCAGTTCTTGTTCGAGCGTCGCCTGCTCATCTTCCAGGCGCGCGCGCTCTTGCAAGGTGTATTGTCCCACCAGGGGCCAGACGGTCACAATGTCGGCTGAGCGATAACCAGCGGTAGACGGGCGGTGGTGCTGCGCCAGCATGGCGGCGATGCGCTCCTGCGCGTTTTCGATCTCCTGGCGGCAGAGTTCGATTTTGGCTTTGGAGGCGTTTTCTTGGAGCCGCATAGTTTCAAATTCGCGCGTGATGCCGCGCTCGTCGGCTTCGATAATTTCTTGCTGGCAGCGGGTGCGCAGGCCGGTCAAGATGCCGACAAAGGGATTGCCGGGTATGATCCAACTGCCAAGCGTCGCGCTGAATTTGGCGAGCCGGTTATAATGTTCGGCCAGAGTGTCCTGGCTTTCTTTAAGCGTCACGGCATAATGATCGCAGCGTTTTTGCAACTCAACGCGGCTGCCCAGCGTAATGTGCAGCGCCTCAAGCTGCCTGCGCGTCGCCAGTTCCGCGCTGCTGATAGCGGTCTGCCCAAAAGAGACGCCGAGCGCGCGCACGCGCTGGCGCAGTGAATCTTGCAGGCTTTGCAGCGCGCTGCTCAAGGCCGCCTGCTGCGCGCGCGCTTGCTCGATCTGCTGCGCGGGATCGTGTTCCTGGAAACGCTCGCTGCGTTCCGCGAGGGCGCGCTGCTTCTCCAGCAGGCGCTCCAGCGTTTCCTGCGTGGTTTGCAGTCGCTGCGGCAGGTCTGCCGTCATACTCAATTTGCTGTCGAGAGTCACAATTTCGCGTTCGGTCGTGCTGATGGTCTCACTCACTGTTTTTCCCAGGTCGGCGGGAGATGGCGCGGC
>DATLSW010000056.1:0-3391 GCA_035533955.1 Ktedonobacteraceae bacterium
ACTCGCACAACATCCAACCATCTGCGCTGCGCCGACGCCACTTGCGTGACGCCGGAGTCGCAGAGGTCAGGTCATGATTTGCTGCTTTGCTTTCCACTGTTCAATTGTTAAGGTTATCTGATTGGCAAGACCTGCCTGCCGGTTGCCGTCAAAACCAGACAGCGAAACGAACCATCGGGCTACAAACTCTAGAAGAGCATGTAAACTTCCGGTTCTGTCTTTCTTAGGAGAAAACCTACGAGGTTTACTGTCCAGAAGGTTCCGCCGCTTCGTATTGGCGACATGGGGAATTATGCCACAATATCAGCAAGATGTCAAGGGGTTTTTAAGCGAGTTTTATCAATTCGTAAAAACTCGTGTTTTTGTGACGACAATGTGCCGTAGCGTCTATCATAAACGAGTCAGAGAAGCCGGTGTATGGTATGGTAAGCCACGAAAAAGCTCAACCATCAGCGACGCCGACGATTGAGCCTGAAAACAGCCAATGCCGCATTTTAACTAGTGGTCAGTCCGATTAGATTTTGACAGAAGTAGGTGACTCTCAGTACTGCCATCAAAAAGAACCCGGCAGAAGTTCAATACCGAGTTCCTCGCCTCGAAGACGGAAAAGAACGACGGAAAGTTCCTTGCCTTACCCCATCGCAGGGACAAGGCCGAGTTGTTGGAGCAAGCCGAGCCTATCATCGATGCCCCACTCTTCCGCAATCTTGCCGCCTTCGATACGGACGATATTGATTGTCAAAACCTCTACCTGCTTGCCAGTTGGAGGGATGCTCCCTAACGCTCCTTGCTGTGTTCCACGCATCGTCATGCGGAATGCAACCGTATCTCCTTCCGCGATCATGTCCTCAATTGTGTAGTGCAGGTCAGGGAAAGCTGTCAGCATCATGCCGATGAGTTGTCTGGATCCCTCGGGGCCTGCTGGTGAACCGGCAGCACTAGCAGCATGATCAATGTGATTGGGGGCGATGAATTCATCGATAGCAGCCAGATTCTTCTTGTTGAACACTTCCTCAATGGAACGACGTACAGTTGCCTTGTTGTCTTCGGTTGACATAGAAGACGCTCCTTTCTGGGTGTTGGAAACCCTTTACCGAATTCCCTTGTTCAGGGTCCAGTTCAAACACTTCCTGAGTGGAGGATGATAACGGGATGATGAATTCCTTCATACATACCCACCACTTGAAGAAACCTAAACGCACTGACCACTCGATTATCCCTACTTTGTTGGAAGCGGTTGGTCCGACTTCGGGCGTCCCCAGAAGTAGGCCGCGGGTACTAATAGGACGGACCAGAGTACTCCTACAGACAAGATTGGCAGCAGCTGGGCAAAGTATGGTGTTCCGGAGAGGATCACGGCTGTGCCAATCAGGATACTCACCCACACGATCACCGAACCGATGAGGTAGGCTCTTTTAAACGTTTTGCTTTCGAATGGTGTCTTGCTTTCGAACATGGTCTTCTACTTTCTCGCAGGACGTGCTGTATGCCTCTGCGTTTCACTTCTAGCATGACATACCGCCATCACAACGATATCACGCAGCCAGGGAAGCGTTTCACAATGGAGACACAGTTCACGGGCAGGAGGATGGTAAAAGAGAGACACAACATGCACAAAGTCGATCTTTAGGACTGGCACGCCGACCTGTCAGTGATGTTGATGAGGCATTGTCGGCCAGAATAGCAAACAATGGCAATATTGCATAGTCGTGAGACTACCCTGTTTCACAGTCTAAACTTTTACCTTCAATAAGCAGATCATAGCAAATCGGGTGAATCCGCGCCGCACGGCGGCGCGGATTCACCCGATTTGCTATCAGAACCCGCGCGGCGGCGCCTGTCTGCTGTGCCAGCGTGTTCAATAGGGTTACAGGCGCGGGTAATGATATTCGCTACTTGCCGATGCAAAATTCGCTGAAGATGCGTTCCAGCAGGTCGTCGCTGGCGGTTTCGCCGGTGATCTCGCCGAGGGTATCGTAGGCGGCGCGCAGGTCGATGGAGACGAAGTCGAGCGGGAGCGGCTGGCGCAGCGCGGCGAGCGCGGCTTGCAGGTGCGCGGCGGCGCGGCGCAAGCTCTCGCGATGGCGCGCGCTGGTGATCAGAGCGCTCTCGCTGTGTAATGCTTTACCGGATGTGACGAGGCTGACTATTGTTTCTTCGAGCTGGGGTAGCCCTTCGCCCGTCAGCATCGAGGTGCGGACGAGGGGAGCGAGCGGCCACAGGTGGCGTACCGCTTCAATATTGAGGCGCTGTGGGTTGTCGATCTTATTGACGACGAGGATTACTTGCTTGCTTTCTACCTGCGGGTCAGAGCTTAGCGCGCGCAATTCTTGCGAGACCAGCCAGTCTTGTTCGCGCAGATCCTCTGAACTATCGAAGACAAGGAGAACCACGTCAGCCGTCTCGGCAGCGGCGCGGCTGCGCTGGATGCCGATCTGCTCGACGGGATCGGTGGTTGGCGTGATACCGGCGGTATCGATGAGGTGCAGTGGGATGCCGTGCAGGTTGGCGACTTCCTCAACGGTATCGCGCGTTGTGCCGGCGACAGGTGTGACAATGGCCCGTTCAGTACGCAGCAAGGCATTCAGCAAGCTGGACTTGCCGACGTTGGGACGTCCGATGATGGCGGTGCGCAGTCCTTGCCGGTATAATTTGCCCTGTTCCGCGCCCGCCAGCAGCGCATCGACCTGCTCTTGCGCGGCCATCATCAACGGCGCGAGTTCATCGGGCCGCGGCACCGGCACTTCTTCTTCGGGGAAGTCGATGCTGGCCTCGATGCGAGCGATCACGCCGAGAACAGCATGACGCGCCTCCCGCACTTGCGCCGAAACGCGCCCGCGCAGTTGTTGCATGGCGAGACGTTGGCCGGCTTCTGTCTGGGCCTCAATCAAATCCATGACGGCTTCGGCCTGGGCGAGATCAAGCCGCCCATTGAGGAAGGCGCGCAGCGTAAACTCGCCGGGATTCGCCATGCGCGCGCCCTGCGCCAGCACGAGGCGCAGGATGCGTTGCAGCACGAGCGGCCCGCCATGTCCCTGTATCTCCACCACGTCTTCGCGTGTATAGGTGCGCGGCGCTTTCATGAAAGCCACAAGAACCGCGTCGATGCTTTCGTTTGTGAACGGATCAACGATCTGCCCGTAGGTCAACAGGTGAGATGGCGGCAGCCCATGTTGTCCGCGTGGCTGCTGGAACAGCGGCTGCACGGCAGCGAAGGCGTCCGGGCCGCTCACGCGAATGACGCCGATACCGCCTACGCCTGGCGGCGTCGCAATGGCTGCGATGGTATCGTTCGTAGTAGTTTCATGATCATCATTGTTTTGCATGGCCCGATTATAGCGAAAATAGCGGCGCAGGGCAAGCTCTTGTGGTCGCGAGAGGTTCGTAAAAC
>DATLSW010000057.1:0-10388 GCA_035533955.1 Ktedonobacteraceae bacterium
TGGTTGCCTCGGCTACAGTAAAGCCTTCGTCCAGAAGGGTATCAACAAGTAAATCGCTGTATCGCTGCATATCAAAAGTCCTCCTCTGCATGTATTCAAAGGATAACGTCTCTATACTCGACAGTTTGAGGTGGAACGTCATGTAACGCGGCTATCGTTGCCGCTTGCTCTCTTCGATGAAGTGTGGTGCTAAGAAAAGTATAGCACAAAATAGATGGTTTTGGCTAGAGGAGGAAAGAGAAATTACGAAATACGCGAAAAAATGTTAAAAATGCTGCGCTTTTCGCGCTTGTCACGGGATAAGCATCCACCTTTTCGGACGATGCGCGCAACTGCTCCCTTCTCAGGGATCTGCACGAATAGAGCGTTCGATCTCTGCTTCGTTATCATAGAAGTAACTGATGGCATCATAAACCTGGGCCAGCGAAAGGCGATGAATCTGCGCGATTTCTTCCGGGTCTTTGCCTGATTGAAACAGGAGGATGATATGGCGCACGCCCGTGCGTGTACCCTCGATAATTGGTTCTCCCTCGTAGATCGACTCATCATGCACGATATGCGGGTGGGCAGTATGTTCAATAGCCATCCGTTGCTCCTTCCCATATTTCAAACACATCCCTCCCTTTAAGTGTAGCGCGAAACGTTTGTGTACGTCAATATCATAAGGGCGCAATGCAAAAGTGCGTTTCTTGTCACCCTTTTCACGGTCTCTAACGTGTGAGATACTGGCGATAGATACCATGATCGAAATGCGCGCCTGTCGGTGCGATGGCGAACGAGCGGAAAGGAAATTGATATGGTGACGAAGCATTGTACGCATCTCAATCAAGTTCAGGAAGTGACGGCCAGCGGCCTGGGCTGCAAGGAGTGCCTGGAAACCGGCGCTGATTGGGTTCACCTGCGGCTCTGTATGATCTGTGGGCATGTCGGCTGCTGTGACTCCTCAAGGAACAAGCACGCAACAAAACATTTTCATGAGACAAACCATCCCATCATCAAGTCGTTTGAACCAGGAGAGAACTGGGGCTGGTGCTATGTTGACGAGGTCATGTTCCCGGAGTTGTAATAAGCATTGCTGAGGAATCACCGATGGCCGCGCGGCCATCGGTGATTCCTCAGCAATGCTTATTGTTCTTGTACGAAGCGTACCAGCATCTCCATATCCTGGAGTGCGCGCATCGATACTGCTGTACCTGTGTGGGGAACGCTGGCAAGCGCGGCGTGAGCAAGGCGGCACTGCTCGACCAGGAACGCCCGGCAATAAGCTTGCGTCTCCGTGCGCGCGAAAATCGTCAGGACATGTTTTACCTGCTCGCTGCTGATGGGCGCTTCCTGGTGATAAACCTCGCGTAAGTAACGCTGATCCTCGGCGTTTGCATGTTCCAGCGCGTGCAGTAGGGGCAGGCTCTTCTTGCGGCGATAAATGTCTCCAGCCTCCGTCTTGCCTGATTGCGCTGTCGAGGCCCACACGCCGAGCTGATCGTCGCGCACCTGGAAGGCAATGCCTATAGCGTGGCCGAAATTGCGCAAACGCTCAATCGTCTCCCTGTCGCGTGTCCCCAGCAGCGCGCCTATCGCCGCAGCTCCGGCCATCAGCGCCGCCGTTTTACGCTCGATCATATCGATATACTGCATTACCGAGACATCTTGCTGCCGCTCGAAGCTGAGATCAAGAAACTGCCCCTCGGCGATGGTCAGGCACGCGCGATCCAGTTCCTCGCCCAGCCGCGCGGCGATGAGACCATCAACGCCCTCCTCCAAAACGCCCCATAGCGTCAGGCGAGAGAGCGCAAACAGGCCATCGCCCGTGTTGATTGCGTGGGGAATGCCCCATTGCTTCCAGACGGTCGGGCGATGGTGGCGTTCGCTGTCGCCATCCTCGATATCGTCATGGATCAGCGTAAAGTTATGGGTCAGCTCGATGGCTGCGGCGGCGGGCAGCGCGCGGCTCAGGTGCTGGTTGTCAGTAGTGTCCAGCCCCCAGGCTCCGGCAGCCTCGTAAGCCAGCAGTGCCAGCGCCGGGCGCAACAGCTTCCCCGCGTTGACAGCGATTGGTGCCAAATCGGCATCGACCCAGCCCAGATGATAGGCCATCTGCCCATAGAACGAACGCAGATCATTCGCCGCGGCTTCATCCTCGCGGCGCGCTTTCATGCTCTCGACTGCCCGGCGCAAGGAATCTTGAATCTCTGCCTGGTAACGCAGCAGCGTTGTTTGTATAGGTAACGGTAAAGTCATTGGTTGCGTTTTGTTCCTTGTACGCTAGTCTACGAACTTATCAGGGGTGGATGTAAAATAGCACGACCGCGAACACCGTACCGGCAACGATAACCCAGCGCGCCAATCCCTTGATGCCGCCAATGCGGTAAAGCGGGGAGCAGAGATCGCAATAGCGTATGGTGTACTGGTAACGATGGCCGCGCATCCCTTCGCGCGCCACCACCACGTCATCGATTCTGCGCTGCGTATGCAGTTCGTCACACACGTAGCGCCCGCAGCCTTTGCAGATAAAAGGATCGATAAAGTGCGAGGTGCGTGAGTTTGACCATTGATCGGGATAGACTTGCGCGCCGCAGACATAGCAGACCTGCATCTGCGCCATTTTCATCTGCTTTTCAGCGCATGGCGTATGTTGCTGCTTCGGAAAATGTTCCTGGCACAGACTGTGGCGACAGTCCGGGCAGCGACCATAGGCTTCATGAGTGCATTCGTGGCAACGGCGCGCGGGATTGATCGGCTGCGGGTGTTGCCTGGAATCAGTCCTGGTTGGCATACTTCCCCCTTCACAGGAATTTCATATAGCCGTAAATATATGAGCTATATCATTTCTCATTTCTCTTATAAGATACGCACGAGACAGGCTCTGGGACTAAGTATAGCACTCTGGTTGCAATCCGGCAACGAAAAAACGTATCATAGGGGCATGAATTCGTTCAGGAAAGACCCGATGACATCATCTTTTGCTCCTACAATATGGGATCATCATCGCCTGGCATGGGGCCAGCAGACGCATGTCATGGGCATTCTCAACGTCACGCCGGATTCGTTCGCGGGCGATGGGCTGATCGGGGATGCGCTGACGCAGGATATGGTGATCGAAAGCGCCGTTGCGCAGGCGCAAGCATTTGTAGCCGAAGGCGCAACGCTGCTGGATGTCGGCGGCGAATCGACGCGCCCGCACTTCCAGCCGCTCCCGTTGGAGCAGGAACTTGAGCGCGTGCTGCCGGTAATTCGCGCGCTGTCGGCGCTTATACCAGAAGAGATTATCATCTCGATAGATACGTATAAGGCGGAGGTGGCGCGGCAAGCCCTCGATGCCGGAGCCTCTCTGGTCAATGATATCACCGGGCTGCGCGGCGATCCGGAGATGGCCGCCCTGATCGGCGCGCGCGGCGTTCCCGTGGTGTTGATGGCGAATAGGCGCGGCTATGATAAACAAGAGATCGTCAGCGACGTGATCCGCCAGTTGTCTGGCAGTATCGATGTGGCGCTGGCGGCTGGCGCTGCCTGGGATCACCTGATTATCGATCCAGGCATCGGCTTCGGTACAACGCCGCAGGAGAATCTGACGTTATTGCGCCGCCTCGGAGAGGTGCGCGCGCTGGGGCGGCCCATTCTGCTCGGCGCCTCGCGCAAATCGACTATCGGCCTCGTTTTGGGCGGCTTGCCGCCACAAGAGCGCGTCGAGGGTACGGCGGCGACCGTCGCCCTGGGCATCGCGCAGGGAGCCGATATTGTGCGCGTTCACGATGTGCGCGAGATGATGCGCGTCGTTAAAATGGCCGATGCCATTGTGCGCGGCTACCCATAATTACTTCGCGCAGAAAGAGAATCTATGAACTATAAAGAAGCCTTAGCCTATCTCTACGGTTTCAGCGATTATGAGCGCGGTGGCCCGTTTACGCGCAATCGCGAGGAAAATCTCGAACGCGAAACCGCCTTGCTCGCGCGGCTGGGCGATCCGCACCTGGATTATCCCTGCACGCTGATCGCGGGTACGAAAGGCAAAGGTTCGACCGCTGCCCTGATCGAGCGTGTCTTGCGCGCGGCTGGCCTGCGCACCGGCCTCTATACACAGCCGGACCTGCACACGTTCCGCGAGCGTATCCGCGTTAATGGCCGCCTCATCAGCGAAAGCGAGGCCGCCGAGTTGTTGACGGAGCTGCGGCCAATTGTCGAGCAGGCCCAGGTGGAAGAGCCGTTCGCGCCGTTCAACACCTACCAGGTGGGAACGGCCCTGGCTTTGTTGTATTTCAGCCGCCAGCGCATCGACCATGCCGTGCTGGAGGTTGGTTTAGGCGGTCGTCTCGACGCGACCAATATCACGCGGCCCCTCGTTTCCGTGATCGCCTCGATCAGCTTTGATCACATGCAGGTACTTGGTCACACATTGCGCGAGATCGCCACGGAAAAAGCTGGTATTATCAAGCCAGAGGGTATCGTGGTGACTTCGGCGCAGTCGCCGGAGGCATTGCTCGCTATCGCCGCCGTCTGCCAGCAGCGGCGCGCGCTAATGGTGCGTATTGGTGCTTTGGGGGCTGATCCTGCGCGCGCGGCAGTTGACGCCGGGCAATTACCGGCGATCAGTTACCGCTATCGCCTGGAGTCTCGCAGCGAGGAGAGACAGCGTTTCACTGTCTTTGCGCCCCAACGTAGTTACGAGGGGTTAGAGATTCCTCTGGTCGGCCTGCATCAACTCGAAAATGCCACGCTGGCGCTGGCTGTGCTGGAGCAGTTGCGCCAGCGCGGCGTGTCCTGGGACGAAGCGGCGCTGCGGGCCGGTTTGCGCGCTGTGCAGTGGTCGGCGCGCCTGGAAGTGGTCGGTCATCATCCCCGCATCGTTATTGATGGAGCGCACAATGCCGACTCCATGCAGAAACTGATGCTGGCGCTAGAAGATACCTTCACCTGGCGACACTCTATCGCTGTCCTGGGCGTTGCGCAGGATAAAGACCTGCCAGGTATCGCGCGGGCGCTTTCCAGCGTCGATACAGTTATTCTCACCCGCGCTGATAATCCGCGTTCGGCAGAATTGGAAAAACTGCACGCTGTTTTTGCCGAACACGCGCCGCGTGCGCGTGTGTTAAGCGCACCTGACAGCAGCGAGGCGCTGGACATGGCGGTGAGCCTCGCGTCCGCGGACGATCTCATTTGCGCGACCGGTTCGCTCTATCTTGCCGGCGAGGCGCTGCGCTGGTCGGCGGCGCGTGGAAATACATCTATCGCGGCGACTATCGAGGGCATGGATCACTAATGCGCTTGCTCTGTTGTGCGCTTTTGCGCGTAGCGCGCGCTGCCCTTCTTTCCCGCGGCTGAAGCCTCTGAGGCCGTCCACTGGTGGGCCGTACCGCGGGCCTGCGAGGTGCGCCCACCCATGCTGGCAATTTCACGTCTGCGTTCAAGACTCATCGCGGCTAGCCCGCGCGGGCGCCGCTCATTATTACGCTGCAGCATCTTTTTTTCCTTTCGTTCAGGTAACATCATTTCGCGACATTGGCCTCACCTTTGCTGGCGGTATACACCATTCACTATAATAATAATACGTCGCAACCCCAACAAATGGATACGCAATTTCGATCAAAAACTCAGGTATAATAGGATTCTCAGCAATTTCTAAGGTTTCTCGTCCCTTCCTTGAAGGATGATCGGATGTATCCTTGTGCTTGTATGCCATATCATGTACAATAACAAAAATTGCGTACCCCCTTCGTTTGTACAGCGTATTTCGTAGGGGCGCGGGCTTGCCCCGCCCAGATATTCCAGCAGGGTGAGGCAAGCCCGCGCCCCTATGGTGATTTCAATGAGGAGATTTCGAACCATGCAAGGCTTAATGATGGATTACCCGCTCACGTTGCAGCACGCCTACAACCGCGCCGTTCGCCTGTTCTATAAGAACGAGGTGGTCACGCAGACGGTGGATGGACTGCACCGCTATACCTACCGCGAGTGGGGGAAGCGCACCGCCCAACTGGCGCACGCGCTTACTGAGGCCGGGGTCACACAGGGAGAGCGCGTCGCGACTTTCGCCTGGAACACCTACCGTCACCTGGAACTGTATTTTGGCATCCCATGTATCGGCGCCGTTCTGCACACGCTCAACATTCGTCTCTTTGCCGAGCAGCTCGTCTACATCGTCAACGATGCCGAGGACAAAATCGTCTTTGTTGACGGCGATCTCGTCCCGATCCTGGAAAAGCTGGCAGATCAGTTGCCAACGGTCAAATTGTATGTCATCATGGGCGATGCTCCTGGCGCGACGGGCAAGTTGCAGCCGGCGATAGACTACGAGCAGTTCATTGCTGGCAAGCCCGAAAGCTATGACTGGCCGCAGCTTGACGAAAACGCCGCCGCCGCCATGTGCTATACGTCGGGTACAACCGGCAACCCCAAAGGCGTCGTGTACAGCCATCGCTCCATCTTCCTGCACTCGATGGGTGTAGGATTAGCTGACGGCGCGGGTTTATCCGAGCAGGACGCTTCGCTGCCCGTCGTTCCCATGTTCCATGCCAATGCCTGGGGTTTCCCACATGCTGCCGTGATGATGGGTTCCAGGCTTGTTCTGCCGGGCCGCTTCATGGACCCGCTGAAAATTGCGCAGTTGATGTCTGCCGAGCGCGTCACTGTGGCGGCTGGCGTGCCGACGATCTGGATCGGGATGCTCAGCGTGCTGCAAAAAGAGGAGATCGATCTCTCTGCCCTGCGCGCCATTTATTGCGGCGGCTCCGCCGTGCCGAAAGCCTTGATCGAGGGATTGTATCGCAAGGGGCTGAACATCGTCCACGCCTGGGGCATGACTGAGACCTCGCCGCTGGCCTCGCTCTCCAAACTGCGCAGCTACCAGATGGATTGGCCGCTTGAAGAGCAGTTCAACGTCAAAGCGAAGCAGGGAACAGTCCTACCGGGCGTGGATTTCCGCGTCGTCAATATGGATACGCTCCAGGAAGTTCCCTGGGACGGCGAGACATTCGGCGAATTGCAGGTACGCGGCCCCTGGATCGCCCGCGCCTACTACGGCGATCCGGCCACGGGCGAGAAGTTCCTCGATGGCTGGCTGCGCACCGGCGACGTGGCCGTGGTTGACGAAGACGGCATTATCCAGCTCGTTGATCGCACCAAAGACCTGGTTAAGTCGGGCGGCGAGTGGATTTCCTCGGTTGAGGTCGAAGGGTTGATTATGGGCCATCCCAAGGTGCTGGAAGCCTGCGTGATCGGCGTGCCGCATCCCAAATGGTCGGAGCGTCCGGTGGCCTACGTGGTTGCGAAAGCGGAATTTGCCGGGCAGATCGAGAAGGACGAGATCATCGAATTCCTGCTCCCGCAGGTTGCCAAATGGTGGCTCCCCGATGACGTCATCTTCGTTGAGGCTATCCCCAAGACGAGCGTTGGCAAATTCGACAAGAAAGTCCTGCGCGCAAAGCATGAGAACACGTTTGCGTAACGCTACATCAATAAAAAAAGCCTCTGGGCAGCAGCGCGCTGCTGCCCAGAGGCTTTTTTTGTTGATCCTCAACTATGACTTCCGGCGCGTTTATGCTGATAATATTGATCATCCTGACTCATCATGGTATACTTGTACTCAAGCAGATAGTACATTTAGCTAAGCGTCGAGGAGCTGCTTTTCATGGTCGTTTATATGCTGGTATTGCTTGCAGCGATTGCCCTCATCATCACCTTCGTCGGTTTATTTCTTTCGTCCAGAGCATCAGCGCAAATACAGGGGCCGCTGCGCCCGCGTCGCTTAACATATAGCGTCTCCGTCGGCTTTGATCGCCGCTCGCGTCAAACGAACACTGACATACCATATCGCACGCGGCGCGTGACATATAGCGAACCATCGGGATGGTCGTGGTCCTCTTTCTGGCAAATGTTTGCCGTCACTCGTCTGGTGAAGCGGCGTGCCGGCGATCCGACGCCCTGGCTTGGCCTGGTGATCATCTTGCTTGGCCTTTTCTGGATGGGCCTTCTCTTGCTGCACACTATCGCTCCGGGCGTGACCTTAGCCGCCTTTGGTTGGGGTTCTCCTGCTCAGGCGTCCTCTCCTCCGAGTACGCAGAATGCGCCCGCGCCGCACTACAATGTCTCGCAGGACGTGGCGCGCATCGGCCAGCTTGATCCCGCTCAATATACCTCGCAGCAGCAATTCGACCTGTGGGGCTATTCTACCTGCTCGACGGCGGCCATGACCGAGGTTCTCAACGCTTATGGCAATCATTACCGTATCGCGGATATCCTCAAAATCGAGGCGCAGATAGGCGAGATCACGCCGAGTCAGGGTTTGTTAGAGGATCGCGGCATTGCCCTCACCGTCGCTAAATTTGGCTTCAAGACGTCCTGGGGCTATACACTTTCGCTTAACCAGGTCATCGCCGTTGCCAATGGCGGACGGCCCGTCATTGTGGCCTGGCCGCCGAACCGCTATCCTGCCGGGCATCTGGTGGTTGTGACCGGCGGCAACAGTTCCAACGTCTATATTGCCGACTCCTCGCTCTATGATCGCCATTCTGTCAGCCGTACCCAATTCATGAAATGGTGGGGCGGCTTCTCCGCCATCGTCACGCCGAATTAACAAAATTGGCCCATGAACAGATCAACCGTGATGGTTATCCTGCGCATGGGCCGGTTTCGTGACGACTATGCTTCGAGTTCCTCTTTCTTGTCGTCTTTCTTATCCTCTTTTGGTACGTACAGCTTGATGTGGCGGAACGATTCGGCGTACTCCATCTCCTGACCTTTTTTCTCTTTGGCCTCTTTGGCTGTCTCTGCCGCGCCCTTGCGGATCCATTCAGGCATCTCGCTGCTCGGCCCGAACTGGCTCACATGGCACAGCAGCCCCTTCGCTTTGAGATCAATGGTCTCGCTAACGTCGATATACGTGTTCTCTTTATCGCTGAAAAACAGGTAGAGTTCATGCACGCGATAGGGCGGCAGACTCTCGGCCAGCAGTTCGCGATACGAGCGCGGATTGCCGACGGCGGGGAAGATGGCATCCAGGACGATACTGCCGGTGGCCCGGTGATCGGGATGATTCAGGTATGCCGTCTCGTCGGGTTTCTCGTCGGGATCGGGCGCGAAGATGTGCGTCGAAGGATCGTGCGTGAAGACCACGCGCGGGCGATATTTGCGGATCAGGCGCGTGACGGCTTTGCGTGCATCCTCGCTGTTGGTCAGGTGGCCGTCTGAGAAGCGCAAGAACTCGACCGCCTGCACGCCGTAAACTTCGCACGCCATGCGCTGTTCTTGCTCGCGCTGGAGCATCAAATCGCTATCGATCAAACTGGGGACTTCGCTGCCCTCGGCGCCGTCGGTCATCACGACCCAGACGATCTTTTTGCCTTGCCTGGCCCACAGAGCGCTGGTAGCGGCAGCCGCGAAATCATCATCGTCCGGGTGCGCGCCGATGACCATCGCCTCGTAATCTGGCGCGGTCACGACCGGCAGCGCGCCGGGCGCATTGCGATCAGCCATAAAAACAATCCTTTCATAGAAAATTTGGCCTATTTTTGAACATTATACACGTTGTCTGGTCGCGGTGGCAATGATCTAATGACCAGTTCAAAGGCCGCGATCACTTCTTCCGGCGCGATGATGCGTCCGGCAAGTGTGTCGAGTCCGATGGCGCGCTCCAACAGGCCACCGCGCAGGGTATCCTGTTCCGCGGGCGTGTGGCCCAACCAGCGGGCCAGCGTCTCCGTCTCCCAGTGCAACAACACGCCCGCCTGCAAGAGACTGCCCTGCCGCCGCCGGATCATGTCCAATCCGACCACTTTGCGCTGTCCCACGACCACTTCATACGGCGAGAGCGCACCGTAGCAGGCGCGCCGCAGGATCGCCTCGCGCTCGCGGGTCGCCGCTTGCCTGAGCAGGTCGCGCTGCGCGTGCGCCTCGTCGGGAGGAATGGAGCGCGTAGTGATGTCCAGGCGCTGCAAAGCCGCGACCCATACTTCGCCGAGCCAGCGATACGACTCGACGATATCCGGCAGCGCCAGCGGATGATGAGCGGGCAGCACCACGTCCAGGCCGAGTAGATGTCGACCGACCAGCACCGCCGTACCCCCGGCGCGGCGGTGATACACTGGCAAGGATGCTGCGGCGCGCATGGCGGGATTGAGCGTATCCGGTTTTTGCGAGAACCCCAGTACCAGCCCATCAGTTGCGGCCATCGACCAGGAAAGTACTGCCGCGTCTTCCGGCTGAATCGCCTGTAGTAGCGACTCGCTGCGGGCTATATGGCTTTGCTGATCCGCGATGGCGAGCGGAAGGACGCGCCAGTTATTCGATATGTTCATTGATTGCTGTAGCCTCTATCAAACTGCGCTGCGCGGGTTTACGATAGAACCAGCCGCCGACGGCTGCCGCCAGGCTCAACACCGCGCAGATGAGTAGCGCAA
>DATLSW010000058.1:0-3636 GCA_035533955.1 Ktedonobacteraceae bacterium
GTGCCGACGCCCGGCTCCATACACGAAGGCGGCGAACTCGGCTACGTGCTTTCTCACGCCTTTGGGGCCGCCTTCGACAACCCTGAACTGCTGGTGGTCGCCGTGGTTGGAGATGGCGAAGCGGAGACCGCGCCGCTTGAAGGAGCCTGGAAAAGCTTGCAGTTTTTGAATCCGGCGCGTGACGGGGCCGTTCTGCCCATCTTACACTTGAATGGCTACAAGATTTCTGGCCCAACCGTGCTGGGACGAGAACACGACGACGCGATCCGTTCCCTGCTCACTGGACACGGCTACGAGGTCTATTTCGTGGAAGGCGACGATCCCATGCAGATGCATCGCGCCTTCGCTGAAACGCTGGAGACGTGCTATGAGCGCATCCGCGCCTATCAGGACGACGCGCGCGCGGGCGCGATAAATCGGGCCCCTACAAAACGCCCAACGTGGCCCGTCATCGTCCTGCGCACGCCCAAAGGCTGGACCTGCCCCAAAGAAATCGACGGCGTTCCCATCGAAGGCACATTTCGCGCGCACCAGGTTCCGGTGGCCGACGTGCGAGAAAATCCTGAACATCTGCGTATCCTGGAGAACTGGATGCGCAGCTACCGGCCAGAAGAGACGTTTGACGAGCAAGGCCGCCTGATCCCCGAACTTGCCGCCCTGGCTCCGGCGGGAGATCGCCGCATGGGCGCGAATCCGCACGCGAACGGAGGCAAACTGTTAGTTGATCTCGATATTCCGCCCTTCACCGATTACGCGATTGACGTTCCCAAACCGGCAGCAGAACTCCACGAATCCACGCGCCAGGTGGGAAAGATGCTGCGTGACATCTTTACCAGGAACGCCGCGCAGCAGGACTTCCGTTTCTTCTGCCCCGATGAAACCAACTCGAATCGCCTGGGCAATGTTTTCGAGGTCGAGAACCGTACCTGGATGGAACCAACTATCTCCATCGACGATCACATGTCGCCCTCTGGCCGGGTCATGGAAGTGCTGAGCGAACATCTTTGCCAGGGCTGGCTCGAAGGCTACCTGCTGACCGGGCGACATGGCCTGTTCGCCACCTATGAAGCCTTCGCCATGGTCTCCGCGTCGATGACCGTGCAGCATACCAAGTGGATGGAAGAGGGGATCAAGCTGCCCTGGCGCGCGCCCATCTCATCGCTCAATATCCTCCTGACCTCGACCTGCTGGCGCAATGATCATAACGGCTTCAGCCACCAGGGACCCGGCTTGATCGATACGGTGCTATCAAAGAAAGGCTCCGTTGCCCGCATCTACCTGCCGCCGGACGCGAATTGCCTGCTCTCGGTCGCGGATCACTGCTTCCGCAGCCGCGACTATGTGAATTTGATCATTATCGATAAGCAGCCGCAGTTGCAATGGCTCACAATGGAGCAAGCCATCGATCACTGCACGCGCGGTCTCTCCACCTGGCAATGGGCCAGTAACGACGAACATGTGGAACCAGACGTAGTAATGGCCTGCGCGGGCGATACTCCCACGCTGGAAACGGTTGCCGCGGCGTGGTGGCTGCGCCATCATCTGCCCGAACTGAAAGTGCGCGTGGTCAACGTGGTGGATCTGATGGCGCTGTACCCATCCTACTTTCACCCGCACGGCCTGGATAACGCCACGTTTGTCGAACATTTCACGGATGACAGGCCGGTCGTGTTTGCCTTTCACGGCTACCCGCGCGCCATTCACGAGATCATTCACGGTCGCCCCGACACGCCGCGCTTCCATGTGCGCGGCTTTAACGAAGAGGGAACGACCACCACGCCCTTCGATATGGTCGTGCTGAACGGCATGAGCCGCTATCATCTCTGCATCGAGGCGCTGCGGCGCGCTACGCGCTTACGAGAACTGGCCCCGCCGTTGATCGCGGAATGCAACGCGATGCTCGCTAAACACCACACCTATGTGCGCGAGCATCTCGAAGATATGCCGGAAGTGCGCGATTGGACGTGGACATGAGCCAGCAGCCCGAAACGCCAACGTCCAGGCAGAACGGCCTTATTACTTGTCCCCCGGACAGGCTGCCGCGTCGTCGCTTTGCCAATTATTACGAACGCACGTCGAGCAGCAGTGGGGAAAAGAGCTTTATGAATCCTCTGCGCCGGGAAGTGACCGGGCTGGCACGCGGGTACGTGCTGGAAATCGGAGCGGGCAACGGACTCAACTTCGCTTTTTACAATCCTGACACGGTCGAGCGCGTGGAAGCGACTGAGCCTGATAGCGCCATGCTGGGATATGCTCGCAAACGAGCGGCGGCGGCTCATGTGCCGGTCAATCTCATCCAGGCTCCGGTGGAGAACCTGCCTTTCACTGACGAGAGCTTCGACAGCGTTGTCGTCACGCTGGTATTCTGCTCCGTCAGCGATCCACGGCGTGGGCTGAGCGAGGTGCGGCGCGTCCTCAAGCCAGGCGGTGCGCTGCTGATGGTCGAACATGTGCGCGCGCATAGCGCCATTGCCGCGGCCATGCAGAATATCATCACGCCCGTAACCCGGCTGGTGGCCGGCAACTGTCACTGGAATCGCGACACCGAAAAAACGGTGATCGAGGCAGGCTTCAAGATCGAGCAGAGACGCGATATCAAGGGGTTCGTGATGCCATTCGTCGTGTTACACGCCGTGAAGTAAAACGATCTCGTTGGTATGACGCGCGATCATGGCGTCTTCATCGGTGGGGATGACCCAGACTGAGACGGCGCTGCCCGCCGCGCTGATCCGCGGGCCGTCTTTGCCGTTGGCAGCCACGTCGAGCTGGATGCCCAACCAGCGCGCGTCATAGCAAACCCGCGCGCGAATGAGGGCCGCGTGTTCGCCGATACCGCCCGTAAATACCAGCGCGTCGAGTCCGCCCAGCGCCGCAGCCAGCGACCCCAACTCGCGTCCAATGTGGTACACGAACAGATCAATGGCGGCGGCGGCTCGCGGGGAAACGCTTTTCAGCAAGTCCTGCATATCGCTGCTCTCGCCTGAGACGCCAAGCAAGCCGGAACGCTGGTAAAGCAGATCGGTTACGCTGTCGGCATCCATATGCAGTTCGCTCAGCAGGTAGAGAACGACGCCAGGGTCAAGCGCCCCACAGCGCGTCCCCATCGGCAAACCATCGAGCGCGGTCATCCCCATCGTGGTCGCGATACTGGCGCGGTGACGCATGGCGCACATGCTGGCCCCGTTTCCCAGGTGCGCCACAACGACGCGCCCATCAGCCCTGTCGCCGACAACGCCGGGTAGAACCTGGGCAATGTATTCATAGGAAAGCCCGTGAAAGCCATAGCGTTTGACGCCGCGCTCAGTGATCTCACGCGGCAAGGCAAACGCCTGCGCCACGGCTGGCTGCGTGCTGTGAAAGGCGGTATCGAAGCAGGCGACTTGCGGAAGCGCGGGCCTGACACGGGCCAGTTCGCGTATGGCCGCGAGATTATGAGGCTGATGCAGGGGAGCCAGCGGCGTCAAGCGCTCCAGCCGGTCTATGATAGAGGCATTGATAAGTACCGGCGCTGAAAATTCCGTGCCGCCGTGGACGACACGATGACCAATCGCGCGCAAAGTCATGTTCGCCTCGATATTACCTGTCCCCTGCTCGATCCACTCCAGAAGCGCGCCGAGCGCATCTTCATAACCGATG
>DATLSW010000059.1:0-12893 GCA_035533955.1 Ktedonobacteraceae bacterium
CAGAACGCCCAGGTTATTCAGCGTGCGGGCGCTCCCTTGCTGCTCTCCCACCTCGTGGAAGACCGCCAGCGCCTCTTCGTAAAGCTGGCGCGCGCGTTCCGGCTGCCCTCTCTCGCGCAAGAGAACGCCCAGGTTCCTCAATGTAGCTCCTTCACGCCGTCTATCTCCAGCCTTGCGCGCAATACTCAATGCCTCCTCAAAGAACCGATGCGCCTCTGCCGGCTGTCCCTGCTTCCGCGCCAGCACGCCGAGTTCCATGAGCATTTCCGCGACAAGGCCATCATGCTCGCTCTGGCGAGCCAGCATGAGTCCGTCTTGCCAGCACTCGTGCGCCTGTACGTAGTTCCCCCGCGCCTCGGCTATTCTCCCCAGGTGCAGCCACGCGCTGGCTTGACTCGTGGCATCCTCCAATGTGCGGGCAGCATCGAGCGATCTTCGGAGTTGAGCTTCGGCAACCGTGTAGATGCCGCGTGTGATCAGTAAGGGCGCGAATGCCAGCACGCCGCGCACGAGCGGCGGATGCATCCCGTACTCAAACGCCGCTTCCAGAGCCGCCAAAATATTATTACTTTCGCGATCCAGAGCCGCGGCATCATCGGCGCTGTGCGTCTCCACGTAGGAGATGTAGTAATCGACCAACCGCTTAACCGCCGTGGTATCAGCCAGATGCGTGCGTGCGTAGTCGGCGATAGTCTGGTGCAGCGTATAGCGTTCAGGGCCGCTGCTTTCCAGCAATCCCGCGTCAGTTAGCTCGTCAAGCGTCTCCACTGGCAAGGCGCTAACCGCTATCGCCGCTTCTTCAGAGAACGCGTTGGGTTTGGGAGGAAAGACTGCCAGCGCGCGCAGGGCCGCGCGCGCAGCCGCGCTCACTTGCTGGTCGCTCATTCCGATGACCGCTTGCAGCGATAGAGGCGTGCCTGCCGATAAGCCGGGATGTCCTCCCACAAGCGGTTGCGGATCGCTCAATTGCAAACGAGCGTCAGCGCGGTGCAGGCGCTCCAATGTTGATCGCAGCCTGCGGGGCTGTCCGCTATGTGTCTGCGCGCGCAGAAAGTTTCCTAACAATGTCAACGCCAACGGGAGACCTCCCACTGCCGCGACGAGCGCCTGGGCTTCTTCTGGCTCGGCCCGCACCACTTCTGGCGCCAGCCGCATCAGGAGCAACTGCCCATCAGTATTCTCTAACTCGCGTACCACGACAGCAGCTTCGGCAGCGAAACGACGCGCGATCTCCGGGAAGCGCGTGGTCACCAGATGGGCGCAGTTCGGCCCTCCCACCTGCAACGCCAACGCTTCCGCGATTTCCCAGGCATCATCGATCACTAACAGCAGGCGGCGCTGCCCGATAGCGGCATGGATGCTGGCGGCCCAGGCTGGCGGGCGGCTGCGCTGCGCCACATCGGGAGGGGCGCAAGATAGGGTCGTCCCCCAGCGGATCAGCAGGCCCAGCACGTCGGGTTCGTAACCCAGGCCGGCCCAAAGCACGCCGTCGGGGAAATATGCGCGCACGTCCTCGTCATGCGCCAGCGCCGTTGCCAGCGCAGTTTTCCCCACACCCGGCAATCCATTGATGGCCGAGAGCGCCACCGGTTCACCGCTCAGGAGTTTCTGCTTGAGAGAGCGCAGCAGATCATCGCGTCCGATCAGGCCATGTTCTTGCGCGAAAGGTGGAGGAATGGCGGGATCGAACACGGGAGCCTGGACAGGAGGGAGTTGAGTAGCTATCTCGCTCGGTCGGCTCGTCACCTGCGCGGGCGATTCCTCCGTTTCTGCTGGCAGCAGGCCGAGTTCTGCCACGCTCAAACCAAAGAGCGTGCAAAGTTGCTGGCGGTAATGGGGGCTGGGCATCGTAATACCGCGTTCCCAGCGGCTGACGGTGAAAGCATCGGTACCCACTTCCCGCGCTACATATTCTTGTGACCAGCCTTGCCGCTCGCGCGCCCGCTTGAGGTGCGGATTAGGAGCAACTTTGGCAGGCTTTTTCATGACGAAGTTCCCTCTACTCCAGGCCATCGGCTGTTGAGACAGTTCCTGACCTGTATCATAGCAGGTTGCAGGTCGATCCCGCAACCTGTTGTGCTGGTTGGCTTTTCATCTTTCCAGAAGATGGCAGTAGGGGCGTGGCAAGCCCATGCTTTCAGGACTTTGTTGGCGAATGCAAGAGATACTGGAGTGGTACAATACAGGAAAAAGTCAGTCAGGAGAACCTGAGCAAGGAGGACTTTGTCTCTCTTGTTCATTATTTCCTGGGGTGAGAAATGTTCTCATTCGCACATCATCACGAAAGTGGGCGAATATGTCGCTCAATTGCTTCCCTAGCGCTCCATAAGGGCCAGGAATGGGCGCTTCGGGCGGAAGTAAGCCCAACATATACGGTGTGACGAGCAACTGTCCATCACAGTACGGGCCAGATTGGTAGCCCACAGTGGGTATGCTTTTGAGCGTTGCTGTCACTTCCTTTGCAAGACCTGCAGCAAGCCCAACCAGAACGATTGCATCAGCTCCCGCTTCTTCTAGCATGATGGCGGCGTGAATCAGCCTGGATTGTTGCTCGTCGAGACTGCGAGCAGCACGTTGCACATGTGACATTTCAAGATGGCCGACCACCGGGATATGAGCGGCGGCTAAACCTCGAAGCGCTGGAACGACTTCCAGACCTCCCTCCACTTTCACCGCTCCGACTCCTCCCTCCTTCATAAGGCGTAACGCATTCTCAATAGCTTTATCTGGGGCGATCTCATACGTTCCAAAAGGCATATCGCCCACCACTAACGCATGCGCACTTCCTCGGCTGACGGCCGCGCAATGATGAATCATTTCATTGATAGTTGTCTGCTCGATGCGGGTATGTCCGAGAATGATGCGACCCAGCGAATCACCTACGAGAATCAGATCGAGACCAGCTTGATCCACAAGCATGGCTGTGGGGTAATCATAGGCTGTAAGCCCTGCAATCAACTTGCCTGCCGCTTTGAACTCGCGCAATGTCCATGATGTTATACGATCGGTCATATCTGCTCCACGCATTTTGCTCGGTTGAGCAACCAATAACGATTCCTGCCTTGATACAATTGCTCCCCTGATGCATAGCAGATTTGTCCTCTGGCATCCACCTGACCTGAATATCTGCATGGCAAGATCGCAAGGTTACAGTGTCAGCCCGGTCTAGATAACCCCTTCACAACGTAATGACGTAATCTCTTCAGGGGTTAATCCTAGCTCTTTCCTGAAAACCTCCTCGCTGTCTGCACCCAGGGATCGGCCTGTCCAACGAATCTGCCCCGGTGTACCAGACATACGAGCCAGAATATTCTGCATCTTGATCGTGCCGAAATCGGGGTCAGGAAGTTCTGTAATGCTTTCGCGGTACTTGAAATGCGGATCGGACATGACATGCGAGACATTGTAGATAGGCGCTACAGCCGCTCCAACCTCCTTGAACGCCTTCATAACCTCATCGAGGTCACGCTGCTCAATCCATCCGCCAACGAACTCATCCAGGATATCAGCGTGTTCTGCTCTACCCCTTGCAGAGGAGAACCATGGCTCCTCGATTATCTCGGGATGACCAACTAGATTCATTACTCTCTTCGCTATATTGTCGCCGCTTGTCGAAACTGCTGCCCAACGGTCGTCGCGCGTGCGGTAGAGATTCCTGGGCGCATTATTTGGAGTCCGGTTACCCATACGGTTTTGTATGATGCCCAGTTGATCGTAAAAGGTAGGCTGGGCGCCCAGAATTGTGAGGAGCGGCTCGTAAAGCGCAAGGTCGATCATTTGTCCTTCTCCTCCTCGCGCATCCCGATGGTACAGCGCAAATGCCGTTGCCCATGTACCTACCATGGCGCAGATTCCATCTGCCAGGCCAAAGGGGGGCAAGGTGGGCGGGCCATCGGGTTCACCCATAATGTGTGCAAAACCAGTCATGGCCTCTACAAGTGTCCCAAAACCCGGCAGGTTTGAGTATGGGCCTTGCTGACCAAACCCCGTGACCCGAACGAGAATGAGTCGCGGATTGATCTTATGCAATATATCCCACCCAAGTCCCCAGCGTTCCAACGTTCCGGGCCGGAAGTTCTCAACGACAACATCGTAATGTGCAACCAGGTGCTTGAATATCTCGGCTCCTGCGGGCTGGCTCAGACTGAGAGTGATACAGCGCTTATTGCGTGCCGCCACTTTCCACCATAGGCCAACGCCATCTTTTAAATAGCCATGAGTCCGGAGGGGATCACCGCGAGGATGTTCGATCTTCAAAACGTCTGCTCCAAAGTCCCCCAGCATCGTCCCAATCATTGGACCTGCAAAAAGTGTTGCTATATCGATAACCTTAATGCCCTCGAGTGGCGCGGTCATTTCTGGCATAACTTACTCCTCTGGTTGTAGTTCCAAAGCTGTTTTGCGGCTGCCATCAGTACGTTCGCTTTTTGAATAGATGATCCGATTACTCAGCATGTATTCCTCTTGTCTCCAGAAGTTGAAGACCCGCGGATATGTATGGTGATAGCGAGCTTTTCCTGTGAGTATTAGCCACATCGCAGGAGCCGAAACAATTCCACAAGGTTTTTCTCGTTTTCCAGGTGCTGAACGCTCTCGATGATCTGCCAGGCGTCCTTTTCCTTGAGCCTCCTTGTAGCATTTGCCATAAATTTTGCTGTAATCTCCTCTTCTCCTAATGGGTTTTCTGGTGAACCACGATTGTACCACTGTTTGGATTCGTACCTTTGCCCTTCTCTGGTATGCAGAATAACCCAGCCAGAAAAATGCCTGGGAAATAACGTCCATTCCTCATCCAGTCCATAGGATACTCGGTGCGCTAAAGACAGGACTGCTTCATCTGCTATCCCCTCTTCGCTAAACTCGTCTAGCCCGGCTCGTTCTTTGACCAATAACAGGCTTACACAAAAGGGAAGGCTGAAGAGAGCCGCGTATGTCGTAGGTGGCCGCATCTTGACGCTGGCAGGCTCGCAAACCAGCCGCGTGACTGTTGTCGGGATACGGCACTCAATGCTGGCTATGTCTTCTATCGCTAGATGGTGTTTTTTCTTCAGGTCTAGAGCAGCATCCATGTATGCATGCACCAGGTGACAACACGGATATGGCTTGATAGAGATCGCGAGCGTCTCCCATCGCGCTCCCAGTCCGTCAGTTAGATACTCCTCTTTGGCAACTTCTGGACCCAGATGCGTATTGTAGAGGCCAAACTCGCCTTCGAAAACCCGTTCGGGGCCGGTCACACCATATCGGGCTAACTGCGCGGCATAAATACCGCTGAGGGCGGCCCAACCAGCATGCACTCTCTTCACCTCGGAGCCATCTTGCAGAAACTGCTGGATTCCACCTGCCATGCTCCCGGCGATGCCAAGTGCATGCAGAAGCTGCTCTTCAGAGAGATCAAACAATTTGCCAGCGACAATTGTTGTTCCAAACACACCGCAGAGGCTCGTCGGATGGAAGCCACGCCTGTGAAATTCTCCGGCTGCCGCGAGCCCAATACGGGTTGTTATCTCGTACCCGGCTACGAGCGCGGTTACAAGCTCTTGACCGGAAGCCCCTATCTTTTCCGCCACCGCGAGGCCCGCGGACATCAAAGAAGCGCTGACATGGATAATCGATGCCATGTGGGTGTCGTCGAAATCAAGCCCATGCGCGAATATGCCGTTCAGCAGGGCAGCATTCATCATAGAAAGCTGCGTTTCTTTCCCGATCACGCTACACTCGGATGTACTGTCTGCGCACTGTACACTTCGAAAGAACTTGTCCGAGAAAGGGAAACTGCTAGACGCCAAACAAATCCCAAGCGTATCGAGAATCTCTTGTTTTACCTTACTGCGTACCTCGACTGGGATATCATTCGATGATAAGCTCTTGACAAATTTGGCGATCTCACGGGACCTGGACATTTCTACTCCCCCTTGTGCGTTCAATTATCTCGCGTCACGACGGCTCAAAATCCTTTGAGCCGTCTTTACTACTGCGTAATCCACAAAGTGACCATCGACTCGTAACGCGGCTTTCCCTTCTGTCTCAGATTGATGGAATTGCTGCACAATTTTTTCCGCCCATCGCACTTCCTCTGCACCTGGCGAAAAAACCCGGTGGATGAGAGGTATCTGTTTGGGATGTACAGCTACCGCTCCCTGGAATCCTAACTTCTTTCCCCTCTCAAGAACGCGCAGCAATCGCTCATCGTCGTTCAAGTCAATGACTGGAGGGTGGAGAGGCGCTGCCAACCCGGCATCCCGGCTGACTAAAACGCCATAGGAGCGTACCCAGAGAGATTCGGTCATGTCTTCGGACAGAGAGACACCCAGGTCTTGAGCGAAATCGACGCCCCCAAGAATCCAGCAATACAGGCGTGACGAACTCTTAGCCAGTGCTTGCAGATTGAGTGCCAGGTGAGCGCTATCCACACTACAAATGAGCTTGATACTGCGAAGTGGAATATTTCGTTCCTCTTCAAGTTGCGTTATCATCTCATCCAGCCGTGTTACCTGGTCAATAGAACCTAATTTTGTAAGATGGATAGCGAAAACGTTACGCTGAACTGCCGCTTCAAGATCCGCCTCAGCCAGGCCAGTACCAGGTCCGTTCACCCGCACAATAATGAGAGGGCTGGCGTCGTCGTTCCCTCGCTTGAGAAGCGTAGCTCGAACCATTTCACGCGCAACGCTCTTTTCTGCTACCGGCACTGCATCCTCAAGATCAAGATCCACCGCGTCAGCACCAAATTCAAAGACCCGTTGGAGCTTTCGCTGCTGGTTGCCAGGGGCAAATAGGAGGCTGCGAATCCATACTTGCGAGCGATTATCCTCTTGCATTTGGCTTGCCTCTCTGTAGTCTTTGCAGCAATGAAGCTCAGCCAGCAGAACTCGCATCCGCGACTGGGACGGCGGTTTCCTGTTTGTAAGCTACTTTGCTAATATCTTCCAATGTCCTCTTGCGAGTCTCCTCGCCGAGTACTGCCACCAGGATAACCAAAATGAGCAGCATTCCGGCAACCAGGAGGAATACTGCCTGGGGACCTGCGCCCGTGAGTACGGCTACAACGAGAAATGGCATCAGTGCGGCTGCAACCCTGCCAAATGCTACTGAAGCACCCGCGCCAGTCCCGCGCACATCTGTTGGGAAAATCTCAGGCAGATATGCAGCAACAATAACATTTGCGCAAATCTGCATGAGGAGTACGAGTACAAATCCGAGCAGGACGATTACCACGGCGGGAGCGTGGAGCGCGAATGCATACGCGACTCCGAATATTGTTGAAAGGAACGCTGAACCCATGATCATCCAACGCCGTCCCAACCTATCAAGTGTAAACACGGCGATCAGCATGCCGACAGGCGCCCCAATAGCCATGAGTGCTGAGTAAGCAAGTGAATGGATAATGGATACACCACTCTTTAGCAAGAGAGTTGGAACCCAGGTCAAGAAGCCGTACTGGGCTGCAAGAATGAGCCCGGTGATCAGGAAGCCAAAAATTGTTCGTCGTATGAGCCGTGGAGCAAACAACACCGTCCATGAAAGGTGGGGCAGCGCTACGGTAGAAGTTGTCCTTTTCGCTATAGAGGCAGAACCAACTCCTTGCACAGAACCATTCTCCTGTACAATCGATTGTACGACTGCTTGCGCTTCATCAGTGCGACCACGCCTTTCCAGCCAGCGAGGTGATTCCGGCAAACGGCGGCGAAAATACCACACGATGAGAGCCGGCACACCGCCGATAATAAACATCCAGCGCCAGCCCAGGGTCGGTAAAACGAGCAAACCAACAAAGGCAGCTAGCGGCTGTCCGAGATTGGTAATGAATCCAAGCCACATAGCCCAGCGGCCCCTGCTATTTGCCGGTATGAATTCTGTTAGTGCCGCGTATCCCGTTACAACCTCGCCACCTAAGCCGATCCCCATGATGAAACGCAGGGTAATCACCCAGGTGAGCGTGGGTACGAATGCGGCCACAATCGCCGCAATGCCGAAGATCAGCAGATTGATCTGATACATGAACCGCCGACCGAATACGTCAGTCAAAGCGCCACTCAGCACCGATCCAACTGCCAGTCCAAGGAAGGTAGCGAACAAGAAATTTGCTTCTCCACCAGCCGTTGCAAAGCCGATAGCAACCATGCTCGCCAGGACGGCGGACTGTAGGAAAATATCGAATGCATCAATGACCATTCCTGAACCAAGCAGTACGAGTACACGTCTGTGGAATTTTCCCACCGGGATGCGCTCTAACTCTTCACTTATTGGCGTCGTCGCACGTACAATGGACATCGTCGTACCTCCATTTCTAATGGGATGTCGAGCGGCTTGCGCTCGCTGGCATCCGAACAAAAACTCGATCCTCGCGAATCTCTACAGTATAGGTTACGAGCTTTCTGCTCGTTATACCGAACACTGCTTCTCCTGTTCTCACAAAGAACTCCCATCCGTGCCAGGGGCAGCGGACAATCTCGTTGTTGAATCCGTAAGCGATCTCCCCCGGCGACGAAGGCAGCATTGTTCCTGTTAATACGCCGCGGCAGATTGGCGCTCCCTGATGGGGGCATTCATTTCTTATGGCGTATAGCCCACTTGGGGAATGCACAATACCTATCGAGCGCCACTCCAACTCAACAATAGATATGGAGTTCGGAGGAAAATCAACTACAAGGCCGATATCAACCCATACACCAGGCATGCTCACTCGCTCCTCTTTGAGGTGTCCCATACGGTGATAGTGTATTTGATGGGATACACGGACAAAGTACCAAATCGATACTGCATGGATGCCTCCTTCAGAGCCTCGCTCCAAAAGTCTCAACGGCATTTTGATAATAGATCCGGTCTTTGAGTTCCGCATTGAAACTCGTTAAAATCCGAGTTGGATTATCCGCGTCCCAGTGAGGATAATCACTGCTGAAAAGGAGAGTCTCCTGGGCGTGCATCATTTGCATAATCGCGAGCAAATCGTTGAGGTTATCAGGCTCTTCGATGGGCTGCGTCGTGAAACGAACGTGTTCAAACACGTACTGGCTTGGCAATTTCTTGACCCAGGGAGCTTCCAGACGAACCCGTTTCCAATCCATATCCATACGCCACATGAGCGGCACGGCCCAGGTAAAGCCAAATTCTTCGATGACTACCTTGAGTGCGGGGAATCGCTCGAAGACTCCTTCGCAGATAAGACTGTTCAGGTTGGCCTGAGCTATTTGCGTCAGACCAACATGCCTCTCGAAATACGTCCCTGGTAAACCGCCCGCCAGGACAGGCGCACCCAGATACGTGCCTTCTGCGCCTGTCGGATGGATGATGATAGGCAAGCCGCATTCTTGTGCGGCCTCGTAAATAGGGTAGTAATAATGGTTACCCATCAGTATATTGAGTAAGGGTAAATAGACTCCCACACTACCTTTTGTGTTAGCATGTCGCCGTATCTCGTTGGCAGACTTCTCTGGGTCTTGAGGAAATACGCCGATCGCCAGTTTAAAACGCGAATCTAGTGGTAACCACTCTTCGATAAAATAGTCGTTCATCGCTGAAACAAAGACATTGGCTAGCAGTGGATCCGTCCATGCATTGACGGACTGTATTGGTATCAGGATTGCAGCATCTAGCTGATACCGATTGAGGAGATCGTCAATTACAAACGCCGGATCAGTTCCAGGTGATTCTCCTGATGGTGGTGTGGCATCAGGGCGAAAGACCCCTCGAACAATGCCAGGTGATGGGTTTTCATAGCGGTTGGCTGGTCGCTCTGTATCACTGCGTCGATTTCGGCTGTTACCGCCTGCTAAACTTTGACCTTCGAAACGTGCCTTCCAGGCCGTCGGCATGTACTGGTACAGGGTTTGCAACCCGCCTTTCACATACGGATGAACATCGCAATCAATGATTCGTGGCATGAAAACGTCTCCTTCACGGTTACAAAGTGTCTATCGAACGAAAAAATACCTGTTTGGCCCTACACTCCTTGCTTTTCAGGTCGGGCTACCATCTCACAGCCTGGAGAAGAACTGCTCACTCTTCCATAAGGCGATCCTTCAATTTCTCCAGGACATTGTCCCGAGCATGTATGATATGCTGTACCATGGCTTCTTCAGCTCTAGCTGCATCGCGGCTGGCAAAGGCCTGAAGCACATGGAGATGGTCTTCGAAAAAGGCGGCTCGACCCTCGTCGGTTCCGAAGACCCGATATCGAGCAATGTGACCCATGATGTTCTGAATGAACTCGAGATTTTTCGGATTGTTGGCAATGATCGCAATCCGGTGATGAAAATCCTCACCTTTAAGCAATACTTGATCAGGATCTCCAGGTTGCACTTCACTGATGCGTTCATTAGCAGCATTCAGAGATTCGAGATCCGCTTCAGATATACAGCGCGCGGCCTGGTTTGCCGCTAAGCCTTCCAACCTGGCACGAATGTCATACAGGCAAAAGAGTTCGTGACGCGATAACGATGGTATATAGAGAGAGCTACGACGACGTTGAATGAATCCTTCTACTTCAAGCCGACGCAGTGCTTCCCGCAGGGGAGTACGACTCACCTGCAATTGCTCTGCTAATTGCATCTCGTTCGGCTGCTGTCCGGGTGCTAAACGCCCATCCAGAATGGCCTGTTTCATAGCTTGATAGACCTGATTGGCGACAGACTTTACAGTGATGTCCTCGAAAAGATTAAGACTCATTTGATCCTCATTCCTCCATCCTCAGCTTACTGCATATTGTATACAATACGCAGTATACAATATCCCAGCAATTTTGTCAAGTAGAGGTTAAGGCGCTCTATCAGGTACGGTTGCTATCACTATTCCGCTTGAGATGATGTATTTGGATTCTTGAGAACGTTATTACAATGGTTATTGGAATGCAGGCTTATTTCCGTATACACGATGGTCAAAACGTTCCATCTATATCTGATTGAGAGACAGGAGTGCAACAATGTCTATCATCCCAGCAACAACCGCTCAGGCAAGAAACGGCAGCGCTATCACCATCCACACGGCGCGTCCAGAGGATGCAGCGGCCATCCTCTATCACGCGCGCGCGATACTCGCGGAAGGCGAGTTTGTGCTGTCCACGCTTGATGATTTCCATATGACCGATGAGCAGGAGACGGTCTGGCTTCAGGCGAATCGCGATGATCCTGGCGATCTTGTGATCGTCGCGGAACACGAGGGCCGGATCATCGGGATGCTGAATTTCCAGAGCGAGAGGCGCAAGCGTGTCAGGCATCATGGCGAGTTGGGCATGAGCGTCAACAGGGCATGGCGCGATCAGGGCGTGGGACGCGCTCTGCTGCTGGCTCTGATCGCCTGGGCGGAACAGTATCCCGTGCTGGAAAAGCTGTGTCTGCAAGTTTTTGCTACCAACAGCCGCGCCATCGCGCTCTATACGTCGCTCGGTTTCGTGGAAGAGGGACGACAGGTGCGAGATATCAAGATGGAAGCGGGCGACTACGTGGATGTCCTCATGATGGCACGTTTCGTGTAGTAAATATGGGAGTCCGTCCTTGAGGGGGAATTCCGTAGGGGCGTGGGCTTGCCCCGCCCGCAGACGTGGCGTCCAACCGACGCGGGCAAGCCCACGCCCCTACGGACCTCGACCCATTGCCCTCCGAAGGATGGAGACCCCGCTTGAAAGGAGTTGACATCGCCACGCATACTCGTTACTATACAGGGAGGGGCTTATCTATTATAAGTAGGCGCTAAAAAGTGTGCTACTTATGAATACAGAGAGGAATACTATTGATGTCTATCACACTGAGTGTAGGTTTGCTGATTTTGCGCGTTGTCGGCGGGCTGACGCTTGCCGCGCACGGATCGCAGAAGCTTTTTGGCTGGTTCGGCGGCAGCGGCGTCGCCGGGACGCTGCAAATGCAGCAGAGGATGGGGTTTAAACCGGCATGGCTTTGGGCTGGCTTTGCGATCCTGGGTGAGTTTGGCGGCGGCCTGTCCGTGGCGTTTGGATTCTTGACGCCGCTGGGAGCCGCCGGGATATTCGGCGCGATGCTGATGGCAATTATTAAGGGCCACTGGAAAAACGGCTTCTTTAACGGCAAGCGTGGTATTGAGTTTCCGCTTTCGCTGCTGACCATTGGCGTCGCTGTCGGGGTGATGGGGCCGGGCGGCTATTCCCTGGATGCCCTGCTTGGGCTTGCTTTGCCGGAACTACTGCTGTTCTGCGCGCTGGCCGCCGCCGCGCTGCTCGTCGATATCGTCGGGCTGCTCATTAGCCGCCCGCCCGCTGCCGCGCCTGCCGTTCCACAATCTTGACATTCAGGCATATACTTGAAACACAGAGTTCTATCAATGAAATTTCACGAGGGGGATATGCTGCTAAAGTTTGCCAAGGAAAATCAGAAAATGAGGGTCGTTTTCGGCTGCGATTTTTGTCATAGAGTGATTTCTGACCCCGCGAAGGCGATTTACGCCTGGCAGGTAGACAGAAAAACTCTGGAGATTCCAGAGGGAGTTATTTTTGTTTTCCACACGAATACGTGCGACCAGGTAACGCTGGATAACGATAACGAGCAGGATAAAAACTTATGGCAATGGGCGCCATTAACGCGCTTTCCCGCGGAACTGCTGAACGGCCTCGATAAAACATGGGAACAGGCACAGGACGAACAGACGGAACTTCAGCCGAAGGATTGAGCGCCATTCCTCACGTCCTCGGCAACCAGCAGCATACGATAGCCGACGCGCTGAATATGCTGCTGGTGTGGTACGAAGGACACACGCTTGCTTCGTACTGGCTGGAAACGTACAAAAAGCAGGGCGCATTGCCAATCAACCCATATGGGCAGCAACATCGTCTTCTATGTTTCCTGCTTGAAGGCTGAGTCCTCTGTGGCTTCCGAAGCAAGTGGCAAGGTGAATGAGAATGTGGAGCCTGCACCCTCTTCTGATTC
>DATLSW010000060.1:0-2307 GCA_035533955.1 Ktedonobacteraceae bacterium
GTCTTCAAAGAAGCCAACGCTTTTGGCCTGCCCGCCATCACCACCAGCACCGGCGGCGTAGCCGACATCGTGCGCGACGGCGAGAACGGCTACGCGCTGCCCTACGAAGCGCGCGGCGACGACTACGCCCGCCTGATCGCCAACCTCTGGCACGACAAACCGCGCTATCGACTACTGGCGCAAACCAGCCGCGCGGCCTATGACGAACGCCTCAGTTGGGACGCCTGGGCAAAGGCGGTACGAGAGATTATAGATAAGATTGTACGGGCCGACAGCCTCTCCGCACCCCACGCGAGGCGTGCAGCCTCTCTGGGAGAGAGGTAATAATGAGAGGTAATTTCGCGCTCGAAGGGGCCGATTTATCGCGCCCAGAAGGGGGAATGATATGCGTGTGTGTCTCTTTGGCATTGATGGGTTGACGTTTCGCATCTTAGAGCCATATATGGCGCGCGGTCTCCTGCCCAACTTTCAGCGCGTCAGTCAGGCCGGCGCTCATGGTATCTTACAATCCACCGTCCCGCCTATGACACCGCCCGCGTGGATGTCGATCTCCACCGGCCTTGCTCCGGCCTCGCACGGCGTGTATGATTTCTGGGACTATACCCAGGAGACGAAGGGAGCTTTGACACGGCCTGTGACACACCGCCGCGGCGGAGAAGCCATCTGGAATATGTTGAGCGAGTGGGGCAAACAGGTCATCATCGCCAACGTTCCGCTCACCTATCCGCCGGAACCGGTGAATGGAATGATGATCAGCGGCTACATGACGCCGGATCGCGCGGCCGATTTCACCTATCCTGCCGCGTTTCAGCAGGAAGTGCTAGAAGCTATTCCCGGCTATCAAATCGATCTCAGCCCGGCCATTGGCGCGGGACAGACCGGCGATCTCTTCGTGGAGACCTTGCGCATGACGCGCAACCGCGTTGCCTTACAGCATCTGCTCCTCAACAAGCCCTGGGACTTTTTCTATATTGTTTTCACGGGGGCCGACCGCATTCAGCACCTGCGCTGGGATGAGATTATAAGCTTCCATCCACAAGCCGTAGAGTATTATAGCCTGCTCGACGACGCGCTGGGATTGTTTCTGGAAACGCTTACTCCCGAAGATCTGCTGCTGATCGTTTCGGACCACGGTTTTCAGGGGGTACACCGCCTATTTTACCTCCAGGAATTCCTGTGCCGGCAAGGTTTGCTTGCCATGAACCGGACGGATCGCTATCGTTCCGCTCTGCGGGATCGCATCAGAGCAACGATATGGGCGCTTGGTCTGCGCAATATGCCAACCAGAGTACGTGGCCGCCTGCGACGACTCGGTCTGCTGCCCGTCGCCCGCGAGGCGCACGAGGTCTCGCGGCTCGATCTGGACTGGGAAAAAACGCTGGCCTGGATACCATCAAAGTCGGGCGCCATGGCCGGCTATGCCGATATCTTCTTCGATGATGCTCTACCAGAAGAGCGCATCCAGGCATTGATCGCCGCACTGGAGGCCATTGTCGATCCAGAGACCGGCCAGCCACTGGTCACAGCGGCCTATCGCGAAGAGGCATTCGGCGCGGGAGCATTCGCGCCGCGCGAGCGCCACCTGGTGATCCTCACCGGCGAAGATACCACCCTGCTCACCGATCTCGGCGTCAAGAACCTGTGGGGAACCTGGCAGCGCGCATCCGGTATTCACCATCCCGACGGCGTCCTCTACCTGTACGGAGCAGGCGTGCAGCGCGGCGCTGCCATCAGCCCGGCCCGCGTCTACGATATCGTTCCCACGATCTTATCGTTCATGCAATTGCCTGTCCCCAGCAATCTCGACGGTAAGTTCATCGCGGAAGCATTTACCGGTGACGCGCTGTCAGTCAGCAAAGACGGCCGCGCGCATACTATGAGCAAGCGGCTGAATAATCTCTTGAGTTGAAATGATTGAGGAGTACAACCATGAAAGCGCACATCAAACATCTGATTCCTCCAGCAGTACTCAATACGATCCTGCTCAGATTCCCATTTCTCTACGAGACAACAATGGTAAATTTTGAATCAAACTTCCAGAAAACGGGAGATATCCAGGAATTACTGGCGCAACTCGCGACAACGCTCGATTGCGAAGGCGATATCATCGAGTGTGGCAGCTCGCGCTGCGGCACCAGCGCGATTATGGCACGTTACTTACGCGAGCGGCATATATCCAGGCACATCCTGTCATGCGATTCCTACGAAGGGTTCGACCTGGCAGAACTGCAACGGGAACAGGCCGCAGGACTCACCACAGCTCGCAGCGATGCCTTTACCTCAACGTCGTATACCTATGTCACAAAG
>DATLSW010000061.1:0-2073 GCA_035533955.1 Ktedonobacteraceae bacterium
TCGCGGCGCGCTGCAAGAGATGAATCAGCTTGATCTCCTGCGCCCGATCACGAAATGGGCGCGCACGGTGCATGAGACCGCGCGCATCGCCGAATACGTCTCCATCGCCTTTCGCCAGATGTTGAGCGGCAAGCCGGGGCCAACTTTCCTGGAAATCCCGATGGATGTGCTGAACAACTTTGTCGATACTGAGCAATATTTCGATCCCGGCGAACCAGCACATTACCATCCCGGCGGTCGCAGCGCGCCCGAACCTGAGCATGTGGCACGCGCGGCGGAACTGCTCGCAACAGCGCAGCGCCCGGTGATCATGGCCGGTACTGCCGTCTGGTGGTGCGATGCCGCCGCGCCGCTGCGGCAATTGGCCGAGCGTATCCAGGCTCCCGTCTACCTCAACGGCGCGGGCCGCGGCTGCCTGCCGCCCGATCATCCGCTCTTCTTCAGCGCGTCGCGCCGCAAAGCCTTAGAGGGCGCGGACACCATCCTGGCGGTTGGCACGCGCATGGACTTCCGCCTCAACCACGGCCAGCCGCCGCTCATCCCCACAGAGGCCAACCTGCTCTGGTTCGACCTCGCGGGCGCAGATGTGGGCGTCAATCGCGGCGCGGACGTCGGGCTGGTCGGCGATGTTGGCATCGGCATGGCGCAGGTGGCTGCGGCGACGCGACAACGCGACGGCAGCGGCGAGTGGCTGGAGTATATTCGCGGCCAGGAACGCAAGGGACTGGAACGTGACGCCGCCGGACTAAATTCGGACGCGACGCCCATCCATCCGCTGCGCCTGTGCCGCGAGCTGCGCGACTTCATCGACGACGAGACGACGGTGATTGTGGACGGCGGCGACATCGCCAGCTACGGCGGGCGCGTCATCAACGTCACGCGCCCCGGCTACTGGCTCGACGCCGGGCCAATGGGAACACTCGGCGCGGGAACAGGCTTCGCCATGGCGGCGCAGATCGCGCGCCCCGGACAGCGCGTCGTAATCCTGCACGGCGACGGCGCGTTCGGCCTCAACGGCATGGAATTCGAAAGCATGGCGCGCCAGCATCTGCCCGTCGTCTCCGTCATCGGCAACGACGGCGCCTGGGGCCAGATCAAGCACCCCCAAAAAGCGCTGATCGGCCACGCCACAGCGGCGGAACTGCGCCCCGGCATCCGCTATGACAAAATGGTCGAGGCGCTCGGCGGCCACGGCGAACTGGTGCAGCGACCCGAAGAGATTCGTCCGGCCCTCGAACGCGCCTTCGCCTCCGGCCTGCCCGCCTGCGTCAACGTACTGATCGACCCCGACAAACCCTATAGCCGCTCGACCAACGTGGCAGTATAAACGATCTCGCATTATGATATGGTGAGATGCAATGCATCTCACCATATCATAATGCGGGAGGGGTGATAACTCGTTCATAAAATGTTGACATTCATAGGCGTTTGTGCTATTCTATTCCTATGAGATTAAGCGCTTATGCAAAAAAGATGGGCGTCAGCTACAAGACGGCCTATCGTTGGTGGAAGTCTGGCAAGCTCGACGCCTATCAACTGGATACCGGTACCGTGATTATACGGGAACCAGCTCAACCACAAGAGGCGATGCAAGTAGCCTTGTATGCGCGAGTGTCTTCTCTCGGCCAAAAGGATGATCTTGATCGTCAAATGCAGCGATTGAAAGATTACGCCGCTGCCAAAGGCTATCAGGTCTCCAAAGAAGTGCGAGAGATTGCATCGGGACTCAATGACCAACGTCCGAAACTGAAAAAGCTGTTGGCCGATACCAGCATAGGAACGATTGTGGTTGAGAACCGTGATAGACTGACGCGCTTTGGCAGCCACTACATTGAAACCCTGCTAGAAGCGCAGGGCAGACACCTGGAGATGATCTTTCAGAGTGATACGGGCGATGAATTGGTCGATGACTTGGTGAGCGTGATTACCAGTATGGCGGCGCGTATCTCTGGGCGGCGGCAAAGTAAACGCCTCGCTGAGAAGATCAAGCAGTGTATTGAACAGGTGATGAAAGAAGAGGAAAGCGAAGGATGACCATCGTTGTACGCGGCTACAAAACAGAACTTGACCTCA
>DATLSW010000062.1:0-7035 GCA_035533955.1 Ktedonobacteraceae bacterium
AGAGGTGCAGCGTCACCTTGAGTTCGGCGCTGTCCTCGATTTCCGGCAGCAGGGCCGTGAAGAAGACTTCCGGCACCGGCACATACGGATTTTTCCCGGACGGGAATCCGGCAAACGATGTCATCATGCTCTGCCCCATAGTATATAAAAACCGCTGTGGCGGCGCAATTCATTGCGCCTGTAGGGGCCGATTTATCGCGCCCAACCCTGGCGCAATTCATTGCGCCGCTACATCGGTCACAGTATAGCAAAAATAAACGCTCGTGCGTGACAAAAAACGTTGGATTATTCCTCCGCCGGGATCGTTGTCTCCAGATTCATGAAACGGGTCTGGTTGGCCTGGAAAAACAGGCTGATGCTGTCCGTTGGCCCGTTCCGGTGTTTGGCGACGATGATGTCGGCAATGTTCTTGCGTTCCGATTCCTGGTTGTAGACGTCGTCGCGGTAGATGAACATGACGACGTCGGCATCCTGCTCAAGGCTGCCGGATTCTCTGAGGTCGGATAGCTGCGGCACTTTTGATTGCCGGGTTTCCACGGCGCGGGACAACTGCGCCAGCGCCAGCACCGGCACGTTCAACTCGCGGGCCAGCGCCTTCAGGTTGCGGCTTACCTCAGATATCTCCTGCACGCGGTTCTCGTTGCGCTTGCCGCCTGATGTCGATTGCATCAACTGGAGATAGTCCACGATGATCAGGTCTACGCCGTGTTCGGCTTGCAGGCGGCGCGCTTTGCTGCGCATCTCCACCGTCGAGATTCCCGCCGTGTCGTCGATCCAGATATTGGCTTCGGAGAGCGTTCCCATTGAATAGACAATGCGATCCCACTCGTCATCTTCGATCCAACCGGTGCGCAGGCGCTGTTGATCGACGCCCGCGTCCATCGAGAGCAGGCGCTGCACCAGTTGTTCTTTGCTCATCTCCAGGCTAAAGACGGCGATGGAATGCTTGTAGCGCACGGCAGCGTTGTGCGCCAGGCTGAGGGCCATCGAAGTTTTGCCCATGGATGGACGCGCGGCCAGGATGATCAAGTCGGAACGCTGCAGGCCGCCCGTCAGGCGATCAAGGTCGGTAAAACCCGATGGGATGCCGACGATCATGCCGCGCCGCTCGTGCAACTGGTGGAGCTTTTCCTGGTATTCGCTTAGCAGGTCGCGCAGCAAGTCAAAATCGTTGCGGCCATGGCGCTGGCTGATGTTGAAAATCAGTTGTTCGGACTTCTCCAGGGCGGCGTCGGCATCGGTCTCTTCGTAGGCGATGGCGGCGATCTGCCCTGCGGCGTGAATGAGGCGGCGCAAGATGGCGTTGCGCTCGACGATATGCCCGTAATACTCGGCGTTGCCAGAAGTCGGCACTTGATTGATCAGCGACGTGATATAGCTGGCTCCGCCCACCGTCTCCAGTTTGCCGCTGCGTTCCAGTTCGTCGCAGATCGTGATGAAGTCCGCCGCTTCGCGCTGTTCGTACAGGTGAATGATCACCTCGTAGATGGTGCGATGGGCGTCACGATAGAAATCCTCTGGCTGTAGGAAATCCGCCACCTGCACGATCGCCTCCGGATCGATAATAATACTGCCAAGGACGCCGCTTTCTGCCTCAATATTCTGCGGCAATAATTTCTCCACGCGCAACCTCTCCCGTGTCTAATCTCGCCAGCCGATGTGAAAAGCTATCATTCATAGTAGCACATTGGTTCAAATAATTGCTACCCTCTCTAAATGTATCCGTAGGGGCGCGGGCTTGCCTCGCCCTTCGTGATCAACGCGGCCCGATTTTTGGGCGGGGCAAGCCCGCGCCCCTACGGCTATACCGGTGGGATAGTTTTTTCAACAGCTTGTGGGACACAGTGTAGCCAATATTTCTGGCAAACGCAATGAGCAGACGGCGATCGCGATTGTGGATATGTGGATAACTTCGTTACATTCGATGCCCTGGCACGCGCGAAGACGCTTGTATTTCCAGGCCAATCGCATTTTTCCCCCGCTTATCCACAATGGACAACCAGTTATCCCCACTTATCCACGACTTTATCCACAAACATATCCACATAGAATAGCCTCACAAAGGTACTAGAAGCCAGTGAAAGGAGGGACTTTTCGCGCTTATCCATTACCCATTCGTGCCGAATATTTCAGGTAGAGGATGATTATGCAACAACCATCACGGAAGTTAACCATGATAGAGCCGGGCAGCGAACCGTTTAATCGACCGCCGCGCCTGTTGGCGTCTTTGCCGGAGGAGTCTATTACCATTCCGACTCCGCCTAAGAAAGAAGAGAGGCCAGCGGCGCCGCCCTCGATCATGATGATCATGCCCTTGATGAGTATTGCGGCCCTTTTTATCGTGTATTTGATTGTCTATCATGGGTCGGCGACGGAGATGCTCTTTTTGTTGCCGATGGTCGTCTATTCCGTGATGTCGCCTGTGGGACTGCTCGTCTCTGCCCGCCAGAAAATCAAAACTGTTGAGCAGAATTGGAAGAGGGATGTCAATACCTATCGCCAGGCCATTAAAGACCTGTTTGCACACCTGACCGGCGTGGCCGACAAGCAGCGCGCGATCTCACTTTCCATTGACCCCGACCCCGATCAACTTGTGGAGCGCATCAATAAGCGCGAGCGGCTTTGGGAACGGCGGCCCGACGATCCCGACTTTCTCTCCGTGCGCCTGGGCAAAGGCAAGCGGCCGCTCGCGGTAAAATTGAAACTGCCCGATCTGGATGTGATCAACCCTCTGACAAAAGAGGTGCAGCAGTTCGAGCGGGATATTCAGACGGTCAGTGACATCCCATGTGGAGTCTCGCTGCCGAAAGCCAAATCGCTGGGCATCACTGGCAAGCGACAGGATGTGGCGGGGCTGATTCGCGGCATCGTTTGCCAGATTGCTGCCCATCACTCGCCCGAAGATGTGCGTATTTTTGGCATTTATCCCGTCTCGCAGCGCCATGACTGGGATTGGCTCGCCGAATTGCCGCACACCACGCCGTTCAGAGCCAACAAAAATCAGCCACAGCGCCTGGTGGCGGCGGGCGAAGAAGAGGCCAACGCGCTGCTCGACTTCCTGCTGGAAGAACTGAGCCAGCGTGCCTCGAAGGATGGAGAAGATGGCGTTCTTCGGAAGTCGTCAACGAGCGAGCAAGCCTCGCCATTGCCGCATCTCGTCGTCATTGTTCACGATTACGTCGAGGTGCAGAAGCATCCGGCCCTGACGCACGCCTTCAAACTGGGCGAGCAGTTGGGCGTATCGGTGATCTATATGGTTGCGCAGCAGCAGGCCATACCCAGCGAGTGCCGCGCGGTAGTGCGCCTTTCGGATGAGTGCCTGGTTAGCTACGCGGCGGCGGGCTACGCCGGTGAGACGTTCGACGAGGTGTACGCCGATATCGTCGAACTGGATATGGCGCAGCAGGTCGCGCGCGCGCTGCTGCCAGTTCATGTGCCGTTAGAAGGCGAGGACGAGGTCAATCTGCCCTCCAACGTGCGCCTGCTCGATCTCATAGATCTGCCCTTCGCCGATCAGTTTGCTCCGGTTAAGTGGTGGGGCAACGGCAGCTCGCCGCGCTTTGGCCGCCTGCGCATCCCCATTGGCGAAGGGCTGAACGGCACGGTCTGGCTCGACCTCAGCGAGAACGCGCATGGCCCGCACGGCATCATCGCCGGTACGACTGGAGCTGGCAAAAGCGAGCTGCTGCAATCGATCATCGTTGGCCTGGCGATGACGCATCACCCGCACCTGGTCAACTTCGTGCTGGTGGACTTCAAAGGCGGCGCGGCCTTCAAGCCGTTTGAGAAAATTCCGCATACCGTGGGCATGGTGACGGACCTGAGCGGGCATCTGACGGAGCGCGCCCTGACCGCGTTGAAAAGCGAGTTGCGGCGGCGCGAGCATGTGCTGAGCCAGGCCAACGCGAACAAGATCAGCGAATATCAGGCCATGCGCATCCAGAACCCGGCAGCCAGCATGGAGCCTCTGCCCGACCTCTTCATCATCATCGACGAGTTCGCCGAACTAGCCAAAGAGCATCCTACCTTTATGGAGGGACTGGTCAGCGTCGTGCAAAAAGGGCGCAGTCTCGGCGTTCACCTGATCCTGGCGACGCAAAAGCCGACCGGATCGGTCAATCCCAATATCTGGTCAAACCTCAAGTTTCGCATCTGCCTGCGTGTGACCGCGCTCCAGGACAGTCGCGACATGCTGGGCCGCTCCGAGGCCGCGCTGCTGCCCAGCACCATTCCTGGCCGCGCCTATTTCCAGATCGGCTCGGAGATATTCGAGCAGTTCCAGAGCGCGCGCATTTCGCAAACGGCGCGCGTCGCCAACGAGTTGATCATTACGCAAAAACAGGCCGAAATGGGCGCGAGCGAAGTTACCGACCGAAAAGTCCTGATGGACGCCATTGAACCATTCACCGCGACCATCGGGGCGGAACTCTTCAAGCCGTGGCCCGCGCCGCTGCCGCGTCGGGTCAGCCTGACGGAGGTGTTCAAGCGTCTCAACGTGCCGCGCCAGGCACACCAGCCGCCATTCGGTTGGCTCACCGTGCCGGTAGGGATGATCGACTTGCCCGCCGAGCAGAGGCAGGAGCCGTGGCTGCTGGATATGCCGCGCCAGGGCGGGCATGTACTGATCGCGGGCGCGTCCGGTACGGGCAAGAGCGTCTTCCTGCGCACGTTGATTGCCGGGCTGATCCAGACGCATTCGCCAGCGCAGCTCAACCTGTACCTGATCGATTTCGGCGGTCAGGCGCTGCGCGTCTTCGAGAAGTTGCCGCACACGGGCGGCGTTTTTGGAGAGTCAGACGAAGAGTATATTCGTCGCTTGCTGCGCAAACTGAACGGCATTATCGAAGAGCGCAAGCAATTCTTCATGACGCGGCAAATCGACGATTTCCTGACGTACCAGCGCAAGGCAGAACAGGCACAATTGCCGGAATTGCCTGCCATCGTGCTGGTCATCGACAAATTCGCCGAGTTCCGCCAGGCGCATGATCGCGACATGGATATCTTTCTTTCCGCGGCCCGTTTCGGGCGCAATTATGGCGTGTATATCGTGATTAGCCTGGATCGCCCGGTCGCGCTATCAATGCAACTTCTGTCGCTCTTTGAAATTCGCATCGGCCTGCGCCTGGTTGAACTCACCGACTCAATTATCTTGTTGGGCCGCCAGGACGCGGCGCGCATTGATGCCGGCATCCCCGGACGTGGCTACAAACGCGGCAAAATTCTGGAGGAAGTGCAGATTGCGCTGCCCGTCGATAGCGAGGACGACGATGAGCAGACGAACTTGCTGGATAGCATGACCCAATCAATCGCCAGCGTCTCCAAGGAGGTGCGCATCCGGCAGGCTCCGCCCATCACCCTGCTGCCGGAGTATATTCTCGCCGATTACTTCTTGATGGATTCGATTTCCCATCTCCAGGCGCAGGCTGATCCATCGTCGATGCTGCCGGCGGCGACCGGCAACTTGCCGGGGAATCCGCAGGCAACCGGCGCGCCTTCATCGTCTCTTTCCATTCGCCTGGGCATCGAGGATTTCTCGCTGCGCCCCATTGACCTGGAACTGAACAGCGATACTCCCCACCTGCTGGTTGGCGGCGGCCCCGGCAGCGGCAGGACAGGCGTCCTGCATCTTTGTCTGCTGACGCTTGTAGCAGGGCTATCGCCGCCCCCGCGGCCGGAAGCAAACAGAGCTACGCCAGAGCAAGTCGCGGCGCACACTACGCCGCGCATCATACTGGTGGATTTTCGCCGCACGGCCCGCCTGTTTCGCCGCCTGGATTCCGTCTGGATGTACGCCGACACCGAAGATCGGTTGAATGAGGTCGTCTCTACGCTGATAACAACTCTGCGCGAGCGCATGGCATGGCTGCGCGAGGCTCTCGACAATCAGCAAGACGATGACGATATGCCCACTATACCAGATGCTCCGCTCGTCCTGGTCATCGACGATTATGAACAGTTCAGCGCGTTGACCAGGAATCCCCTCAACGATCTGAAAGAATTCATGCTACAGGCGCGCGACCTGCGCTTCCATATCATTGTCGCGGGCGCGTCGAGCGACTTGAATAAAAGCGACGCGCTGCTCCAGCAAGTGCGCGCCTGCCGTCTGGGCGTTGTTCTAGGGGGTGATCCGCAAGATCAGCCGCTGCTGGGCGTGCGCATCAGCGACATGCCGCCTGGTCGCGGCTATCTAGTCAAGCGCAATAAACGGTACCTGGTGCAGGTTGCCCACCTGGACCCGCGGACGCTGACGGCCTGGCTGGCCCGTTTGCGCAAGATGCAACCGCCATCCGCGTCCAAACCGCCGGTTGTCATCGTTCCGGTAACGGATGAGCAGCAGTTGCTCCAGGAGGCCCAGGCAATTGTCGATGGCATGTGAGCGGCATCATTTCTGCGGCAGTGTAAAATTGTTGTCCACCGTCTGCTCAGTACGCCCTGGCAGCGGCTTATGCCCCAGTGGCGGCGGCGTCGCCTTTGGACCTGGCCTCGATGTGGGCCACTGAAAATGTGGCAATACCAGTTTCGCGGGCGCAGCTCGCCGCGCTATCTGCTGCTCTCTATCCATATTTTCAATCATATCAATGTATACCCTCCTGTTTATTTGTGCTGTATCATGCATGGAGCGCGGACGCTCCATGCATGAGGTTCTCTCTGTAGTGTTATTGTACACCAAATTTGTCGCGGTTAATAGGCAAGGGTACGCCCTACGATATACGGCGCTTAACAGGAGTTCAGGAGGTTTTTTCGCGAACTTAGCCCGCGAAAAAACCTCCTGAAAGACACAACAGGAGCCTGCTCGCGGGCCTGTATGAGCGAAAATAGACTCTTAAATGGCCCTGGTAGTCGCCTATCCGCCTTTGACAACCTTCCTTACATGCGGTATATTACGAGTACAATAATTCCTACCGATTTACTCGGTATTATCCGGCTTAGAGGAGCTAGCAATGGCAGAGATTAACGAAGCTGAAATAATGGACGCGCTGCACGAGTGTTATGATCCAGAGATTCCGGTCAATGTTGTTGACCTGGGACTGATCT
>DATLSW010000063.1:0-14788 GCA_035533955.1 Ktedonobacteraceae bacterium
GTATAGCTACGCGGGAAAGGCCGCAATGATCGCAGGAGCCTCGTCGGGTATTGATGAGGCATTGAATCTCAAGGAGGAAATATGAACACAATAGTTGTTTACGATTCACAATTTGGAAACACAGAACGCATCGCCCAGACCATCGCCGACACGCTACAGGCATTTGGACAGGCGCGAGCCGTCCGTGTTGATTCAGCACATCAGGTCTCGTTCCAGGGAGTAGACCTGCTCATTCTGGGGAGTCCAACACAGGGATTCAGGCCAACACTGGCGATGCAGTCCTTTCTTAGACACCTATCCTCCCAATCGTTAAACGGCCTGGCCGTGGCTTGCTTCGATACCCGTTTCAACGGATTCCTGTGGAAAAGCTCTGCCGCGCCGCGTATGGCTAAGCAACTTCGCGCGTTGGGATTTGATTCTCTGATCCCGCCGGAGAGCTTCTTCGTGAAATCCATGAAGCAGGAGGGTCCCCTGATCGCTGGTGAAGTAGAGCGAGCAACTACCTGGGCATTGGGCATTCACCACCAGTACGAGACACAAGAAGTGCATTTCGCAGCGCGCTAACTGGAGCAGGGAAACACAGAAACAGGTCGGTCTCCTTGCTCGGCTCCCTTGTACCCCTGGAGATATAGTTGATCTTGATTGCCCGAAGGCTCTTCCAACTGGGACAGGACCCACCAGAGCATTCATGAGCAACCCTGTCCATTCTTTCATGAGGAGGAGGTAACCATCATGTCCATCTTCAGTATCATCAGTCACTTTTTCGCTCGCGTGGCATTGTTCTTCGTGTGGATATTGACGCCTCTAGTAAACCACGCTTTCCACGGGGGCTGGCTCCTGCCGCTGCTAGGGATCATTTTCTTGCCGTGTACCACTCTGGTCTATGTACTCGTCTATGCCCCTGGAATCGGCGTGACAGGTTGGGGCTGGCTCTGGGTCGTCCTGGCATTCCTGCTCGACCTGGGAGCGTATAGTTCTCCCGCCCGGGGTGCCGCTCGCGCGAGAAGCAAAAGATCTGGCATTCCTGCTCGACCTGAGAGCGTCTAGTTCCATACGTTGGTCGATTCCCCTCGAATAGTTCGACCGCCCATACCAGGCCGTTTGTGATACGAATGTGATCATCGCCAGCACTTCCGAGAAGGATTTGTGAGCAACAGCAGCTATGCTACTAGTAGTTCAAGGTTGAACAGGCTGCCTCTCGACACGTCAGCGCGAGGGGAAAGAAAGGAGCATGACGATGTTTCAACATATCCTTGTCCCATTGGATGGTTCGCCGCGCGCTGAGCGCGCTCTTACCGTCGCAGCTCGCCTTGCGCGCGCCAATAGCGGCGCTATTATACTCGTGCGTGTTGTACCGGAGCCGATCGATTACGCTGCGTACATGGTTCCCTGGTCGGCTTCTATGCAAGAGGTGATCGATACTGGCCTGACCGAGGCGAAACAGTATCTCGACCAGGTTGCCCAATCATCGGTGCTGGAAGGCATTCCTGTCGAGAAGCAGACGCTTTTCGGCTCGGTAGCGAATACTATTCTCTCGATGGCCCAATCCGCGAGCAGCGATCTGATCATCATCTGTAGCCACGGCTATACAGGCATTACGCACTGGGCGCTCGGCAGCATTGCAGAGAAGATCGCGCATCACGCGCCAATGCCAGTGCTGATCCTGCGCGAGGGAGGTCCGATTCCTGTGGGTCCGCATGTTGATGGAACGCAACCATTCTGCGCGCTTGTGCCGCTTGACGGCTCAACACTCGCGAAAGCTGCCATTGAACCAGCGGCGGAACTGATCACGGCCCTCGCTGCATCGGCGCAGGCAAAACTCCATCTTCTGCGCGTTGTTCCATCATCAGCAACGCATGCAAAGGGTCTGGAGCGAGAGGAACGCGAGCAGCGGCTCCATCGCGCGAAGACCTATCTGGAAACGACCATGCAGCACATCCGCGAGGGATTCGTCGCTCCGGTTGTGAAGAAGCTCGGCCTCACGACGATCTGGTCAGTGGCTATTGACACCGATGTGGCCGGGGCGATTATTCGCACTGCCGAGAACGAAGAGGATACCGAGGGAGTTGGCATCTTTGGCGTGTGCGATCTGATCGCTATCGCGACACATGGACGAGGTGGCCTGCAGCGCTGGACATTGGGCAGCGTCACCGAGCGCGTTCTGCGCGCGACCAGGCTGCCGGTGCTGATTGTGCGCCCAACAGAAGTTGCACCGGAAACGATCGAGAGCAAACACGCGGCAGCAGCCGCGCAGTAGACTGCCTGCAAGCAGGCATAAAAAGGAGTACCGACAATGGAAGAGCGAATGTCACTGATCGTCTTCTCAGGGACGGTTGATAAATTGATGGCGGCGTCTATCCTGACCACCGGGGCGGCGGCAATGGGCATGGAGGTCGAAGTCTTTTTGACGACATGGGGGCTGGAAGCGTTCCGCAAGGACAATTACAAAACCAACATGCGCGTCAGCAAGGACTTTGAGGATTTCGCTCCGGTCATGATGGAGCAGATGCAGGTCAAGAAAGTTCCGGGCTGGATGGACAATCTCAAGGGAGCTAAAGAGATCGGCGATGTTAGAATCTATGCGTGTAGCATGACGATGGAACTGTTCGACATGAAACTATCCGACCTCGAGCCCATCGTAGACGATGTCACCGGCGTGGCAACTTTTGTTGAACGCGCCAAAGAAGGACGTATCACACTGTTCATTTAAAAGGAGTAGATCAGTATGGCAATGCCTGTAGATATCAAGATTGACAAAGAGATCGATGCACGGGGCAGCTTCTGCCCCGGCCCGTTGATGGAACTGATTCGCGGCGTGAAGGTGCTGCCCGTCGGCGGCGTGCTGGCTCTGCTGTCCAGCGATCCGGGATCGGCGAAAGACATCCCGGCCTGGATCAACAAAGCGAAGCACGAGTTCGTGGGTACCTTCCCTGAGGAGGGCTACACCCGCTTCATTGTGCGGAAAACGCACTAAATAAAAGGAGGCGCACTATGCCCCAACATGTAGTGATTGTGGGTGGCGGAGTTGGAGGAACCATCGTCGCGAATCTGCTGGCGAAACGTCTGAAACCCACGGAAGCGGAGGTCACGCTGATCGAAAGCACGGGCAAACACCAGTATATGCCGGGTTGGCTGTACATGCCGTTCAACACTATCGATGAACGGAGCGATCAGATTGTGCGCAGTGAACGTGACTTGCTGAACCGGCATGTGCAGCACATTCGGGGAAATGTTGCTCATATCGATCCCGGCACGCAAGAGGTGACGGTGCATTACAGCAGCGGCCTGGACGAGATCGTTGGAACAGGAGGGGCAAAGGAAGCCATTTACCCCTACGATTACCTCGTTCTGGCAACGGGCGCGCGGTTGGCTCCCGCTGATCTCGCGGGTTTGATCGGAACACAAGGCGGCGACGGCTGGCATCACTTCTACAGCGCGGAGGGCGCACTGGAACTCCGAAAAGCTTTGCACCAGTTTGAAGGTGGGCGAATCGTGATCAGTGTGACAGGCATTCCCTATCGCTGCCCGCCAGCGCCATTGGAGTTCACCTTCCTGCTCGATGAATGGCTGACCAGGCGCGGCTTACGCTCGCGCACGGAGATGCAGTACCTCTTCCCCCTGCCGAGAGTGTTCACGATTGAGAGTGTTGCGGACATGGTCGCTCCCATGCTGGATGAGCGGAAGATCGGCTACACGGTGTTCTTCAATGCCGAAACAGTTGATACAGAGCGCAAAGTCATCTCGTCGATGGAAGGTGAGGAAATACCCTACGATCTCCTTATACTCGTGCCGCCGCATCGCGGGTCGGAGGTGATCGAAGAGTCCGGCCTGGGCGATGAACAGGGATGGATTCCGACTGATCGCGCCACGTTGCAGGTGAAGGGACACCAGTCCATATACGCAATTGGTGACGCGACCGATTTGCCCGTCTCGAAAAGCGGCTCGGCGGCGCACTTCGAGGCAAAGGTGGTGGCGCATCGCCTGATAGCCGCGATTCGCGGGGAAGAGCTTGATCCGTCAGAGAGTACGTATGATGGCGAAGTGATGTGCTTCCTGGAAACAGGTTACAACAAGGCGACGCAACTGGTCTTCAATTATGAACACCCACCTGAGCCGCCGCGCCCCAGTCTGTACTATCACATGGAGAAACAACTCTTCAACCGTGCCTACTGGCATATTGTCCCGCAAGGGTTGGTGTAATATCAAATCCGGTGAAACCGTGTAGCGGCGCAATGAACTGCGCCGCTACACGGTTTCACCGGATTGATGTAAGTCAAGCTACTATGCGTATCTCCTCATCAAGCGGCGCTTGACTAACTCAACGAGAAGCAAATAGAGAGCTGTCATGCCAGCCAGGAAGAGGAAGTAGAGAGGCGGTAACGGTGCGAAACCGAGCGGACGCGCCAGTGGCGTGTAAGGGATCAGGATGCCAAGAGCGACAATCACAAGCGTCGTGATCGCGAGCGGGCGACTGGGACGGCTGCGCAGAGGATTGCTCGCGGTCCGAATAATAAACAGGACAAGCGTTTGTGTGGCGAGTGATTCGACGAACCAGCCTGTATGGAAGAGTACAGCGCCCGCATGGAAGACCCGCAGCAGCAGAAAAAACGTCAGGAAGTCAAAGATCGAACTGATTGGCCCGATGACGATCATAAAATTACGCAGCAACCCGATGTCCCAGTGCTGAGGCTTTTTGATGTAGCTGGCATCCACGTTATCGGTTGGGATCGTCACCTGGGACAGATCGTAGAGGAAGTTGTTGAGCAGGATCTGTGATGGCAGCATGGGCAAAAACGGTAAGAAGATGTAGGCTCCGGCCATACTGAACATATTGCCGAAGTTGGAACTGGTACCCATCAACAGATATTTAATCACATTGCCAAAGGCTTTGCGTCCCTCCAGTATCCCGTTGTGTAAGACCTGCAAACTCTGTTCAAGCAAGATAATGGAGGCCGCGTCCTTAGCGACATCGACGCCGGTAGAGACCGAGATACCAACGTCCGCCGTATGTAACGAAGGCGCATCGTTGATCCCATCACCGATATAGCCTACCACATGCTTGCGTCTTTTGAGCGCCAGGATGATACGGTTTTTCTGCGCCGGAGAGACCCGCGCAAAAACATGGACCTGTTCGACAACATGGGCGAGCGCGGTATCGGTCATACGGTCTAACTCGCTGCCCAGCACGATTCTACTGCTTTGCAATCCAACCTGTTCGCACACATGGCGGGTGACCAGTTCATTGTCACCCGTCAGAATCTTGACCTGGACGCCATCGCTTTTGAGCGCCTGTAACACCTGAGCCACGTCTGACTTGGGAGGATCAGCAAAGGTCAGGAAGCCAAGCAGCACCATGTTCTGTTCATCCGTTTTGCGATAGTGCACTTCTTGCGTGACCGGGCGGTAGGCCACAGCGAGGACACGATATCCTTGCATACTCAGCCCCTGATACATCTTCACATACGTTGCTCGCGCCTCGTCATCAACGCTATTCAGAGGCTTGCGCTCGCCGCCCGTCTCGTAAGCGGAACAGAGAGAAAACACGCTCTCTGGCGCTCCTTTCGTGATCAGTAAGAATTCGTCTTCGTGCCGCACGATTACCGAGAGGCAGCGCCGTTCAAAATCGAACGGGATCTCCCCGACCTTGCTATACCCGCTGATATCCACACGGCCATACAGCAAAATAGCTTGATCGAGAGGGCTTTTGATGCCAGTCTCGTATGAACTATTCAGGTAGCCAAAGAGCAGCACGCGGTCGGATTCTTGCGTAGAGAGATCAAGATGTCCCTCAAGCCGGGTTTCGCCGCTGGTTAAGGTACCCGTCTTATCGCTGCACAGGGTATCGATGCTGCCAAAGTTCTGGATCGATTCCAGGTGTTTGACGATCACCTTTTGCTTTGCCATGCGCAGAGCGCCCTGTCCCAACGTCACGGTCGTGATCATGGGCAAGAACTCCGGCGTCAGGCCAACGGCCAGCGAGATGGCGAAGAGGACCGTCTCGAAGGGTTGATGATGACCCAGGATGCCAACCAGGAAGATAAAGAACACCAGGAAGAAAACCGTCTGCATAATCAACAGGCCAAAGCCCTTGATGCCGCGCTCGAACTCGGTTTCCGGCGGGCGGCTGGCGAGGCGCGCGGCAATATCGCCGAAGGTTGTGTTGCGACCTGTCGCGGTAATGAGTGCGGTGGCCGTGCCACTGACGACCGAGGTGCCAAGAAAGACGCTATTGTGCGCTTCAGCGAAACTCTCAGTAGGATCATCGAGATCATCCGCGTTTTTCTCGACTGGCAGCGATTCGCCAGTCAGTGCCGCCTGTTGGACATGCAGATCGGTGGCCTGTACCAGGCGTGCATCGGCGGGAACCAGATCTCCCGCGGTGAGACGAATCATATCGCCTGGCACCAGGGTGCGGCGTGGAGTTTCCATCCATGCGCCGTCGCGCAGCACGGTAGCGGTAGGCGCCACACCTGAGCGCAATCGCTCGACCGCGTTCTGCGAGCGGTACGTCTGCACAAAGTTGAGCATGTTGCTGAGCAGGACGATGGCGATGATAATGCTGGCGTTGACCCGGTCGCCCAGAATGATCGAGACAATGCTGGCGATAAGCAGGATCAGGACCAGCGGGTTCAAAAACAGGCGCAAAAATTGGACAAGACCTGAACTGCGCTTGATGCCAATCGTATCGTTCAGGCCGTAGGTGTCCAGTCGCTTTCGAGCATCCTCACCTGCCAGCCCCTGCTCGCCGCTCTGTAGTTGCTCAAACAGCGTTTTCAACTGGAGCGTGTGCGTCCCTGTATGCTCGCTAGAAGAAGTCTGTGCTGCCTGTGAAGTGAGTGGGCCTTGCATAACACGCTCCAAAATCATCTTGAGAGAACGAACTCAATGGTGTCGCCAGGATCATGGTTTTTAGTCTCTGGGAACTTCTGCTGGCTCTTCACCAGGAGCAACATTCACACTCTGTTTCTTCTTTGTGGCGAAAAGCACTTCCAGGTCATAGGCGTGGGTAACGGCCTTGAAAAACTCCTCGCCACATGGGTAGCAGAAGAATGCGCCCATATTATGAAATTTGCCGCCAATCGCCGTCAATTCGTAGACTGCCGGTTCGCCGCACCATGCACATACGCTGTGTTCTGGTACGAAATCGATCGTCACGGGGCTATTGAACTCGTTCTTTACCATTTCTGATCTACTCTCCCTTCTTTGATCGATCTACCGTCTCTCAGACGCGCCACGGTAGACGACCCCCCTTGTAGGGGTCGTCTACCGTGGGGTCGTTACTGCGGGAAGACTTCTCTGTCATTCGCACCACGCAGCCTGGCATCGGCAGGATCAAGGCCCGCTTTGCGCCGCGCGCGACGCTGGCGTAAGAGATCCCAACACTGATCCAGATAGATCCCAAGCTGCCGCATGGTCACGCGCTGCTCGTCTGTCAGGCCACCCTTTTCATCGAGCCGCCTCAGTTCTCGTTCCTCATTCACGAGCTTTTGCACGTGGGAAAGAACGTCACTGTCGTCTAGAAAAACATACCTATCGTCCATATCGCCTCCTTATGGATGAGCGATGCCGACAGATGGAAGTTCTGCTGCCTCAACCAGGCGGAACGTATGCGTCAAATGAGCCACCTTTCCCAGCATCGCACCTGCACCGCAGTACCGTTCCTCGGAAAGCTGAATGGCACGCGCCACGGCTTCGCGTTGAAGCTGATGCCCGGTGACGACATGCTCGACGGTGATCTCGACAAACACCATGGGGTTCTCTTCAGCACGCTTACCCGAAACATGTACCTCGTAGGCAGTCACCTGTTGCCGCTTTTTACGCAAGATGGAGATGACATCCATGCCGGTGCAGCCAGCCAGGCCAACGAGCAGCAATTCCATTGGGCGAAAGCCGACATCCTGTCCTCCCCCACTTTCAGCGGCGTCAAGAGTGACATGATGGCCGGAACCTGCCTCAGCGTCGAAACGCATCCCTGCCTCCAGCCTTGCGATAGCAGTCATTTGCTCAGCCACGATTCTCCTCCTATTTATCTTTTTCACTTTACTTTTTTCATACAGTTGACACGCTAAGGATACCACCGTGAGATTTCTGATCACAACTACGCCTGAGCAGCCCGGAGTCGGCGTCAGGTTGTATGGTGCGGAAAGTTCTCCCACACCATACAGCATTGCTTCATCTCACAACGCGCGCGAGATTGGCGATTGGCTACAACAGCCCTGACCACGGCTGGAGATCGCCCTCTTTGGCGCCGACGTGCGCTGGTCTGTGCGCCTCGCGCACTTCACGCGGGCGGACAATCAAGAGCGGGAGGCGTGTCGTACCCAGGATACGCTCCGTGATACTACCTAACGTCCAGCGCTGGATACCGCCGCGCCCATGCGTCGCCATCGCGATGACATCATAGGGTACACCGCTCTGCTCCGACGCATGAATAATCGCTGCCGCGATATCGGCTTCAACCACCGTTGATGAGGTGATCTTCACGTTTGCCTGTGTAGACTGCTGCAGGCGATTCACCAATGCCGCCAGGTACGCCTGGGCCTCCTGCTTCTCTTGGGCGCGGATATCGGTTTCAAAGTCGACATATGCCTGACTGCGGAACCTTCCTCTCGTGGTGGGAACACTGATTACGCGCAGCAAGTGCAGTTCGCTCTGAACAACGCCCGACATATCTGTAATGAACTGCATCGCCGGTTCAATAACTGACTCGGCCAGGGACGAACCATCGACAGAAACCAGCACGCGCAACGGGTGATCGCCGCTCAGGATCGCGCCATCCACGCGCAGCACCAGCGCCGGCACGGGACAATGGCGCGCTACCTTCTGCGCGACGCTGCCGATCATCCATCGTTTCGCCCCACTGTAGCCATGACTGCACAAAACGACGATGTCGGCCTGGTAGGTCTGTGTCGCCGCGATGATCGCCGGGGCAATTGCATCAAAAACCGCGTGCGTCTCAACTGTCAGCCCTGCCAGAGCGGGCGAGTTCGCCGCCTCCTGGAGGTACGCCTTGACACGACTGACATCATCCTGGATAGTCTCCTGTGCATACACCCTTGATGGCGCGATGTAGGGGCCAGACTCGACCGGAGTGGTCGCAACTCCAAACAGGATGATCGAACCGCCGGTTGTTCTGGCAATCCGTGCCGCGACCGGCAGCGCGCGACCGGCAAGGTCTGAACCATCCAAAGGGACAAGAATGCGCTTGAACATACCTCATGCTCCTTTCAGAGAACGAGCCGAATTGCTCATCCTCTGTCTAGCGAACGCCTGTATTCACGACATTCGCTTGATTACCTTTTCTACCAGAGCATAAACTAGCAGTGTCACATTTCTCACACAGATGGCAATAAACTTCACACAATGCACTCACACACGCGCATTGCCATTGTGCAATGATTTGTTTGACAGGATCGATATAAAACCAGAATGTTGACAGAACCCATCATCCAGGGTCAGGCGTATCACATATTCGCCATTGTGACGACCTTGAGATAGACAGCATTCCAATCGTGAGCAAGTTGTGAGATGTGGAACCTATGCTAGCAGCAGACCAGGCACAGGTGAAAACGCGGGTTTCAGAGAACATGTTTACTAACAGAACAGCAGAGGAGAAAGTCATGGAACGTCCCAAAGTTACCATCGAGGGGAACGAGGCAGTTGCCGCCATCGCGCACGCGCTGAGCGAAGTGATCGCTATCTACCCGATCACGCCGTCAACGCCAATGGGAGAATATGCTGATGCCTGGTCAGCCGCCGGTCGCACCAATCTCTGGAACACGGTTCCAGTGGTGATTGAGATGCAATCCGAAGGGGGAGCCGCCGGAGCCATTCACGGTTCCTTGCAGACAGGCGCGCTGGCAACGACGTTTACGGCCTCACAGGGACTTCTCCTGATGATTCCCAACATGTACAAGATCGCGGGCGAATTGACCCCGACCGTCTTTCATGTCGCAGCGCGCTCGCTGGCAACACAGGCGCTCTCGATCTTCGGCGATCACTCGGACGTGATGGCAACACGCGCCACCGGGTTTGCCCTGCTCGCCTCCAATTCGGTCCAGGAGGCGCAGGACATGGCGCTGATCGCGCACGCCTCGACGCTAGAAGCGCGCGTCCCCTTTCTGCACTTCTTCGACGGCTTCCGCACCTCGCATGAGATCAACAAGATCGAGCAACTTACCAGCGACGACATCCGCGCAATGATCGACGACGCGCTGGTGCAGGCGCACCGCGGTCGCGCGCTCTCGCCCAACCATCCCTTCATTCGCGGCACAGCCCACAATCCTGACACCTACTTTCAGGCGCGCGAAACCGTCAACCCTTTCTACCTCGCCTGCCCGGACATCGTGCAGAAGTACATGGATCGCTTCGCGGCGCTGGTTGGCCGCCAGTATCACCTGTTCGACTATACCGGCGCGCCGGATGCCGAGCGTGTCATCATCGCGATGGGCTCAGGAGCCGAGACCGCGCAGGAGACGGCGGAATACCTGGCGGCGCGCGGCGAGAAAGTGGGCGTTGTGAAAGTCCGCCTGTTCCGCCCGTTTTCCGTTGCGCATTTCCTGCAAGCGCTGCCGACGACCGTCACATCAATCGCTGTGCTGGATCGCACGAAGGAGCCAGGGAGCATCGGCGAGCCGCTCTATCTGGATGTCGTCGCCGCCCTCAACGAGCGAGCGCAGGGCAGCCCGATGCCGCGCGTGATCGGCGGGCGTTACGGCCTTTCCTCAAAAGAGTTTACGCCGACGATGGTCAGGAGCATCTTCGAAGAGATGAGAAAGCCTGAACCGAAACAGCACTTTACTATCGGCATCAACGACGATGTGACGCATACCAGCCTGGAGTACGATCCGGCATTCTCCATTGAGAGCGGCGATACCGTCCAATGCGTCTTCTGGGGCCTGGGTTCTGATGGCACAGTCGGCGCGAACAAGAACTCGATCAAGATCATCGGCGAGGAGACCGATAACCACGCGCAGGGCTACTTTGTCTACGACTCGAAGAAGTCCGGCTCGGTCACGATCTCCCACCTGCGCTTTGGCCCGCGACCGATCCACGCGCCCTATCAGATCGGCGCGAACGAGGCCAATATCGTTGCCTGCCATCAGTTCTCGTTCCTGGAACGCTACGACGTTCTCATGTATGCCAAAAGAGGCGGTGTCTTCCTGCTGGATAGCAGCTATGGGCCGGACGAGGTATGGCAATACCTGCCAATCGAGACACAGCAGGAAATCAGAGACAAGCAACTGCACTTTTATATGATCGATGCCCATAAGGTGGCGCGCGAGACCGGCATGGGCGGGCGCATCAATACGGTGATGCAGACTTGCTTCTTCGCCATCAGCGGCATCTTGCCGCGCGAAAAGGCCATCACCCAGATCAAGCAGAGCATCCGCAAAACTTACGGCAAGCGCGGCGAGGCGGTCGTGCAGAAGAACTTCCAGGCCATCGATGAGACACTGGCGCACCTGTACGAGGTGGCGGTTCCGGCGACAGACGCTGCTACAGGCGCGGTAGCCGCGACACCTGGACAGGCCCGGCAGGCGATCCCTTTGCCTATGTTGACGCGGCGACCACCAGTTTCGAGCGAAGCGCCCGCGTTCGTGCGCGACGTGCTGGGGCCAATGATCGCGCTCGCAGGCGACTCGCTGCCCGTCAGCGCACTGCCATGCGATGGCACGTATCCATCCGGCACGGCGCAATGGGAGAAGCGCAACATTTCACTGGAGATGCCGGTCTGGGATGCCGACATCTGTATCCAGTGCGGCAAATGCGTCATGGTTTGCCCGCACGCGGTCATTCGCGAGAAGGTCTTTGACGCGGGGCTGCTGGAGAATGCGCCCGATACGTTCCTGTCGGCGGATGCACGCTTCAAAGAGTTCCCCGGCATGAAGTATACACTGCAAGTCTCGCCCGAAGACTGCACAGGATGCAGCCTGTGCGTAGAAGCCTGCCCGGTCAAAGATAAGCGGCAGGTGGGACACAAGGCGGTCAACATGGCCGAGCAGCCACCCATCCGCGAGCGTGAAAAGGCGAACTGGGAGTTCTTCCTGACGCTGCCAGAGGTCGATGCGACGAATCTTAACCTGGGCGCGATCAAAAATTCGCAGTTATTGCAGCCGCTGTTCGAGTTCTCCGGGGCATGTTCTGGCTGTGGCGAGACACCCTACATCAAGCTGATCACGCAGTTATTCGGCGACCGCATGATCGTCGCCAATGCCACCGGCTGTTCGTCCATCTACGGCGGCAACCTGCCGACGACGCCCTGGGCCATCAACCACGAGGGACGCGGCCCGGCATGGTCAAACTCGCTGTTTGAGGACAACGCCGAGTTCGGCCTGGGGATGCGCCTCACGCTGGACAAACAGGAGGAATACGCCCGCGAACTGATCGCGCAGTGTGCCGATCTTGTCGGCGATGAACTGGTACAGGCGCTTCTCAGCACCGATCAGTCGCACGAAGCGGGGATCAGGGCGCAGCGCGAGCGCGTCGCTATCCTGAAGCAGCGCCTCGAGCGCGCGGACGGCAGCGATGGGCGGGCGCGCAACCTGCTGAGCGTGGCAGACGCGCTGGAGCGCAAGAGCGTGTGGATCATCGGCGGCGACGGTTGGGCGTATGATATCGGCTACGGCGGCCTCGATCATGTGCTGGCTTCCGGGCGCAACGTCAACATCCTGGTTCTTGATACGGAGGTCTACTCCAACACTGGAGGGCAGGCATCAAAAGCCACGCCGCGCGGCGCGGTCGCCAAGTTCGCCGCGCGCGGCAAAGCCACGCCGAAGAAAGACCTGGGAATGCTGGCGATGGCCTATGGCAGCGCCTATGTTGCCCGTATCGCGATGGGCGCGAACGACCAGCAAACCCTGCACGCCATCCTCGAAGCGGAAGCCTATGATGGCCCCGCGCTGATCATCGCCTACAGCCATTGCATCGCGCATGGCATCGAAATGAGCCAGGGTCTGGAGCAACAAAAGTTGGCAGTGCAAACTGGCTATTGGCCGCTTTATCGCTACAATCCCGCGCTGTTCGCTGAGGGGAAGAATCCCTTCAGTATGGACTCCAAAGAGCCAACACAGCCGCTTGAAAAGTACGTCTACAACGAGACGCGCTACCGAATGCTGCTGCAAAGTAACGAAGATCGCGCAGCGTCCCTGCTGGCACTTGCCAAACAGGACGTGAAAATGCGCCTGCACCAGTATCACGAGATCGCGCTGGAGTACGAGCCGGATACGGCCGCAAAGCCTGAACACGAACAAGAGCAAGGGAGATCATGATGATAGACTTGACAACGACCTACCTGGGACTGCACCTCAAAAATCCCCTGGTGGCCTCTGCTTCGCCGCTTTCTAAAAAAGTGGACACGGTGCGCAGCCTGGAGGACGCGGGAGCCGCCGCCGTCGTGCTGTATTCGCTGTTCGAGGAGCAGATCACGCACGACAGCCACGAACTGGATCACTACCTGGAACGCGGCACCCATGCCTATGCCGAGGCTATCGACTACTTCCCCGACCTCGATCACTATAATATCGGGCCGGAGCCCTACCTGGAACACCTACAGCGCGTGAAAGAAGCGGTGAGTATTCCGGTGATCGGCAGCCTGAACGGAATTTCGCCTGGCGGCTGGGTGCAGTATGCCCGCTTCATAGAGCAGGCAGGAGCCGACGCGCTCGAACTGAACATCTACTACCTGCCGACCGATCCTGATTTGAGCAGCGTGGAACTGGAAGAAACGTATATCGATCTGGTGCGCGCAGTGCGCTCCAATGTGAAGATACCTCTGGCCGTTAAACTCAGCCCGTTCTTCACGTCGCTGCCCAACATGGCCCGACGCTTCGTCGCGGCGGGCGCAAACGGCCTCGTGCTGTTCAACCGCTTCTACCAGCCCGACTTTGACCTGGAAGCGTTAGAGGTCGTGCCGAACCTGGACCTCAGCACCTCGCGCGACCTGCGCCTGCCGCTGCGCTGGATCGCCCTGCTCTATGGGCGTATCCAGGCGGATTTTGCCCTCACCAGCGGCGTGCATACCGCGCAGGATGTTCTCAAAGCCATGATGGCGGGCGCGAGCGTGGCAATGACGACCTCGGCGCTGCTGCAATATGGCCCGGAACTCGTGACGCGCATCCTGGGAAATATAGAGGAATGGATGGTCGTGCATGAGTACACATCTATCAACATGATGAAAGGCAGTATGAGCCAGCAGGCTGTGGCAGAACCGGCGGCGTTTGAACGCGCCAACTACATGAAGGCGCTCAACTCGTTCGATCCCTTCTTGAGTTGATGAGGGAGAGAGAAGCGGTTCATCCGCAGTGGAAAGGAGCCAGGCCATGTTCAAGAACAATCTCGTCCCACTGGACGGCTCACGATGCGCGGAATACGCATTGCCCATTGCCGCGCGCCTTACGCGAGCATCACATGGAACACTCATCCTGCTCAATGTGGTGACCACCACACTTGGATTGGCGCCATACGCGCAAGAACCGATTCTGGTGCAAAAAGCGCTGGACGCCGCCTCGATGCGGGCTGCCGAGTATCTTGCCAATATAACGCAATCGCAGCAGTTAGAGGGTATAGAGACAAAGGCAGTCATATATGCCGGCTCCGCGGCGCTTACCATTCTCGAAACAGCCGCAGAGCAACACGCTGACCTGATCGTCATGACGACACACGAATACACCGGCTTCAAACGGTGGGCGATCGGCAGTGTCACGCAGCAGGTAGCGCGGCACAGTGCGGCGCCCGTGCTGGCGCTGCGCGCGGGCGGGACGTTTCCAGCCAGTTCTTACCCGGACGC
>DATLSW010000064.1:0-7855 GCA_035533955.1 Ktedonobacteraceae bacterium
GTTCGCCCCTACCTGTAACTCCTCCAGGGCGACCGCGAGGTTCGCCCCTACCTGTAACTCCTCCAGGGCGACCGCGAGGGTCGCCCCTACCTGTAACTCCTCCAGGGCGACCGCGAGGGTCGCCCCTACCCTATCACGCAGAACCTCGCGGGGCTTTTCATTTCGTTTTCCAATTTGTGACCGCGGCGCGATCTTTGCCGTGCCGCGTCGCCACAATTTCGGCCATAATCGCCAGCGCCATTTCCTCTGGCGATGTCGCGCCGATATTCAGGCCAACCGGGCCATGAACGCGGCTGAGCTGCTCGTCTGTCACCCCTGCCCGTTTCAGACGCTCGCTGCGCTCCTCCGCTGTCTTGCGGCTGCCGATGGCGCCAATATAGCCGACCTCACGCGCGAGAACAACGCGCAACGTTGGTTCGTCGAATTTAGGGTCGTGCGTCAGGACGGCGACAGAAGTTGAAGGATTGAGGTCCATCTTCGCCAGAGCCTCGTCCGGCCACTCAACGATCAACTCATCGGCGTGCGGAAAACGTTCGTCCGTCGCGAAGGCGGCGCGCGCGTCCACCACAATAACGCGATAGCCGAGCGTTTTGGCAAAGGTGGTCAACGGAATGGCGATGTGGCCCGCGCCGACGATGATGAGCGCGGGCGGCGGCGGAAAGCCTTCGATAAACACATCGAAGGATAACGCGCCTGTCTCGCTCTCGACGCTGTAGGTGTGCGTATTCGCATCGCCTGTCCAGATAGCGCGTTCAGCATCGTTCGTCACCAGCATGTCGAGCGCGGCGTTTCCCAGCGTCCCTTGAGTGCGCTTGCCCGGCAGCACGAGCAATTTCTCGCCGATATATGCGGGGCCGCGCACAACGGTCGCCAGCGCCACGCCCTTTTCATGCTTTAATTGATCTGTTAATTGTGCAAAAGTCCCGCTCATTGCAATACCACCAACCAGGTATGGACGCAACGTGTCGCGCCCAGAACAGGGATCGGCATATATTCACCAATCCAGGCGTTCGACAAAAACATGAATGGTGCCGCCGCAAGCCAGGCCAATCTGTTCGATATTCTCCTCTTCGGTAATACCAAACTCAAGCATCTGCGGCTTGCCACTCTCAATCACTTCCAGCGCGGCCTCAACGACGGCAGGCTCGACGCAACCGCCGCTGACCGAGCCGGAGAGTTCGCCACTCTCGCTTACCGCCAGCTTCGCTCCCGGCCTGCGCGGCGCGGAACCGGCCATCGACACAACCGTGGCAATGGCGACGCGCTCGCCGCGCTCTTGCCAGCGTTCGATATCAGGTAATATATCTCGCATACTAACCCTCCGTGAGTTCTCACAATCTGACACCCTTTGTGGGTGTCAGGTAAGCCTCCACGGCTTTGCGCCGGGAAGCAATACTGCGCACCGGGCGCGAATCGTCAATTTCGCGCAGCATGTTGCCCAGATTGATCAGGCTGTCCAGGTTATGGGCAGGCAAAAAATTGTCGATATACGGTAAAGCCGTCTTCATCCCAATCGTCAACGGACGATAATCGGGCGATCCTAGCAGCGGGTTGAGCCAGATCAAACGGTGGCAACTGTGTTGTAAACGATCCATCTCCATCTGTAAGACACCGGCCTCGCCGCGGTCCCAGCCATCGCTGATGACCAACACGACCGCGCCGCGCCCCAACACGCGCCGCGCCCAGGAATGGTTAAAGAAATGCAGCGCGTCGCCAATGCGCGTCCCACCCGACCAGTCCTGCACTGATTTGGAAACATCGCGCACAGCATCATCGACATCACGTTTTTTGAGTTGCCGGGTAATGCGCGTCAGGCGCGTGCCAAAAACGAACGCCTCGACATTCATCAGACCGTTGGAAACGGTATGGATGAAGTGCAGCAGCAGACGCGAATAGAGACTCATCGAGCCGCTAATATCGCAGATGATCACTAATGGGCGCGGCTTGCGCCTGGTTTCGCGCCACGTCAGTTCAAGCATTTCCGCGCCGTACTTGAGGTTGCGCCGCACAATGCGCCGCATGTCGGGATACGAGCCACGCCGCGTCGGCCTTTTGCGATGCGTCGGGCGCATCCCCAGGTTCCAGCGCATCTCAGACATGAGTCGCTTCGCCTCCTGCACCTCTTCCCAGGTGTATGACTCGAAATCTTTTTTGCGCAAGACTTCTATCGCGCTATAGGCAGTTCCCTGCGGCGTCGAGGAATCGTCGTCATCGTCCTCTTCAAAGCGATCATCGGGCCTCTGGCGGCGCTCGCTGTGGCGCATCTCGGCCTTCAAGTCTTTGCGATATTGCTCGTTGGCATTCATATGCTCGGCCAACCGCTTGCGCTCGGACGGCGGCAGGCGAATCTGCCGATCATCGCGTTTGGCCGCGCCATTCTGCGCGGCTTTCTGATCCTGACGATCGCGCGTGTACCAGTAATAATAAAACATCTGGTTGAAAACTGGCTCCTGCTCATGGCGCGCCAATAACGAACATTTCAGCGTATGATAGAAGTCCTCTTTATTCGTGATATCGATATAGTCCAGCGTCTCCGCCAGATCGAGATTCTTGCGCGGCCCCACGTCGATGCCCACCTCCCAGAGCAAGCGGCCAAATTCCGTGAGGCGATACAGCAATCGCTCACCGCGCTCAAGCTCAAGCGGCGTCAAAGGGCTGCTGGCGAACTGATCGCCGTTGTCCTGCGTCGTGGCGCTCATACGCTATACCGCTCCTCGCGCTTTCTGCACGTATCGGCCCAGATCATTGCCGCCAACTTTGAGAACGTCATCCTGGTACTTGAGCAGCGCGCCCAGCGTATCGCGCACCGTCCCTTCGACCAGTTCGATCTGGTTGAGCGCGAGCAGCGAACTGAGCCAATCCAGCGTCTCAGCGACGCCAGGCGCTTTGAAGATATCGGCGCTGCGCAATTCGCGCACAAACGCGCAAACTTGCTTTGCCAGTCGCTCCGGCACGCCCGGCATCCGCGTCATAACAATAGAAAATTCCTTATCCAACGTCGGAAAATCGATCCAGTAATACAGACAACGACGGCGCAGCGCGTCATGAATCTCGCGGGTGCGGTTCGACGTAATGATCACTACAGGGATATCTCTGGCCTTGATCGTCCCGATTTCAGGAATGGTGATCTGGAAATCGGAGAGCAGTTCTAGCAGATACGCCTCAAATTCTTCATCGCTGCGGTCAAGCTCGTCAATCAGCAGCACAGGAGCTTTGGCACCGGGCGTATCGATGGCCTGGAGCAGCGGACGTTTAATCAAGAAATCCGGGCCGAAAATCTCCTTGAGTTCCTGCTCGCGGCTAGCGCCGCCCGCCTCCATCAAACGAATATGCAGCATCTGGCGCGTATAGTTCCATTCGTACACGGCAGTGCTGATATCGATCCCTTCATAGCATTGCAAACGGATCAGTTGCGTATCGAGCATGGCTGCCAGCGCTTTGGCAACTTCGGTCTTACCGACACCGGGTTCACCCTCGAGTAAGAGAGGTTTCCGTCGTTTGAGCGCCAGGAACACTGCCGTCGCCAGGCTGCGATCGGCAATATATTGCTGGGCAAACATCGCCCTCTGGACATCTTCAATAGTCGAAAAATCTGGTAATTGTGGTTCCTGCTCCAAGCGAATACCTCCAATAAAAACAGTAGACCGCGCTCTCTAACAGAAGCGCGGGTAGAGAAGTCTGTACTGATATTCTACGTTGTTTGACTGGTAAGCGTCAAGCAGGAAAAGCAGGCACTGAATGGGGGAGAGTAGGGGCAATGCTTGTCATCACTCTGCAATAGCGGATTGGCCCTCATAATAGAAAGACAGGCCAAAATTTCCATGCACGGCATTCGACAGGAAATTGAGATACTGCTGCCACCATGGCAGATCAAGCCCGTAAGCATGTTTGAGTTGAGCATAGGCAACCGCATTGAAATGCACGCCCATCAAGTCGCGGATAGGGTCACCAGGCGCGAAATAACCCAGAATAAAGGTGATGAGGGAGAGTGCCAGCAGGACAAAAATCAAGCCAGTGAAGCGAATAAGCAAAAAGCGTATCGTTGAATGCATAGCGATCCCCCTGGCTAAAGCAATTAGTTACTGTTCCAGACAGCATAACGATTGGCTGTTAGCATCAGTGATGTGGCGTCATTCTCAGTATTCAAACAGAGCAATATACGCCGCTTGCATCCAAAATCTCACAAAAGCTGATCAACACATACAACAGGCAATGATTCTCCTATTAGGCGCGGGCGGGCGATCAGAATGGACGCCCGCCCGGCTTTTTTTGGTCTCTCTCCGCGCCGTTTCGTCACATATCAACTAACCCATGCCGTCCAGCCACTCGTTCGACGGATCAAACTGGCTGGATATGATCTGTGTTCCGCGCGGAACTGGCTGTGCATTATTCCCGACATTCGGACCGGAATACACCGCCGGGAAAAAGGGATCAGCCCAGCTACTGGTTGGGTCGCTAAAAACGAAGAAGAAGCTATGCTTTCTGTTGGGAAGCCGCGTCTGATACTGGTAGAGCGCCCCGGTTTTGTAAGAACCGGAGACATATTTCATTGGATACGCAACATAGTCAATATACACCAGCGCCGAGGTAGGAGCCTTCCCGGCCACATCCATATAGGTGGTCTTGAAGGTAAACGTGGTGCTTGTATTGCCCGATGTGGGGGACACTGACGAGTTGTTCAAGGCAATCGGCGCAATAGTTGGATTATCAAGTCCCTCGTAGACAGCAACGCCCGAACCATCATTCACCTTAAAACGATAATAGTGAAAGCCTACCGCCAGATTCTGAGCCGTGTAGGAGTAAGTGACGCCATTCCGGTAGTTGCTGCCACTGCCCTGCTTATGCATTGTATGAGCCACGCCGTCAACGTCTACTTCTGTTAACGTAGGAGCTTTATTGGCAGGCGACTGATAGCGGAAGGAATAGGTGACGGGCGTTCCCGCCGTCACATTCAGCGGGTTAACGCCGGTGTCGGTAACATTAAACGGGTAAACAGCAGGGCCGGGAAACGGTACCCCATTATTGGGCAATGTGGCAGTATCACCTGACTTGTCGATCGAGAAGACAAACGTAAAGCTGTGCGAGCCTACTGGCATTTCGCTAGAGTACTGGTAGAAGGTATCGCCGTCTTGCAATTTTCCGAGCAGCGGCATAGAATGGCTGACACCATCGATAATGACATCATGCTTCATTGGAGTCATTGATAGATCGTAAATGACGTCGAAATCAAAGTTCGTTGACGGGCCGCCAATGGAAGGCGTCACCGCGGCCTTCACGCTCGAAACACCTCCACCGGCTCCATAAACGGAAACGCGCAAGGGAACGCTGGCATTCTCCAGCTTCAAAATCAGCGGCGGCGCGGGCCTCTGCGAAAAGTTGAAGTAGTCCATCAAGTCACTTGTTTGCTTCAACGCGTCTCGCTGACCCAGGCTGGGCAGGTTGAAATCTTTTTCGATGAATTTATCAAAGGAAGAAAACTCTCCCTGAACATGAGAAATGTAGCCAGCTTTGGCATACGGCGAAATAACTAGCAGCGGCACCCGGAAGCCCAGACCATCGCCATCGATCTGCGGCGGCTTCACATGATCATAAAATCCACCGAACTCATCCCAGGTGAGGAAGATCGCGGTGCTATTCCAATAGTTGCTGCTCATTACTGCGTTCACTTGCTGCGTTATGAAATTATTGCCGGGCTGTAAGGAATCAGGCGGATGCTGCGAAATCTCCCCAACGGGCGGGATGATCCAGGAAACCGTCGCCATCTTACCAGCTTTCACATCGCTGACAAATTGATTGGAATTGCGAATATCATACGGCGACTTAGAAAGGTTTTTCACCAGCAAAGGGGCATTCCACATGGACGATGTACTGTAGAAACGCCAAGTGATATTGCTGGCATTCAACTCCGCTGGAATACTGTTGGCATCAAAGCAGGGATACGTCCAATAATCAGCACCGGTTTGCGCGCTTCTCGCTTCGACCAGATCATTTGCCACTGACGCGCAAGCTTTTTCTTGGGTTGTTTGATCCATGCCCGCGCTCTGCGCCAGGATCGTCGCCATATGGTTCGGAGTACTGCTCGAGGCTTCCGAGGAAAAGAAATTATCTCCGAGACCAAAATGTTGTGCATACGACCAGAGATTGGGGATATCTTGCTGAGTATATTGCACCATCCCTGTCGCGTTGAAGCCATCCATTTTCCCGTTGTCATAGGCAGCGCGAGTTGCCGGATCGGAATGATCGATATCACTGGGCAACGGATCGGAAGCATGGGGTTCTTTAATACCATTCACACCAGGGTAGGCTCCAAATAAATTATCGAAGGAATGGTTTTCCATCATGATGATCACCACATGGGTGATCGGCGTCGTTGCAACCCCAGCCCGTTGAGCCGAGGCGCGTTGGCCCGGCGGAATCAGCCAGGACACAGAAATTGACAGGAGGACCAGAAGAACAGCCCCTATGAATAGAGGCCGCATTAGACGTAGGCGCATTCACGATCTCCTTTGAAAGGATGCAGTCTTGGAAGAGCTTGATTGGCACTTTAGATGCTAGCAAATACATTGCTGAGTTGCATAAGCATAGCGGAGAATATCTCTGATCTTGAGTAACAAACAGGTTAAGAATAGATTGAGAACAAGCCAATCAGGTTAAGATTCGTTCTAATCGCCGGATATGCCACTACCAGCTACAGCAATTAGATCACATCGCGCCTGCCAGCATAGACTGACAGGCGCATCCCTGCTACACTAGAATCTCGCCATTCTTCAGAAACAGTACATCATCGATCCACACTTCGCCCTGCTGGCGCAGATCGCAGACCATGTCCCAATGCAGCGCCGAATGATTGAGGCCGCCTGTTTCAGGATAGCTATTACCCAGCGCAAGATGCACGGTGCCACCCATCTTCTCATCGAAAAGTACATTTTTCGTGCCGCGTGTGACGCGCGGGTTATTGCCAAAAGCGAACTCGCCCAGATAGCGCGCGCCCTTGTCGATATCCAGCATCTGTTGCAGGTATTGCTGCCCCTGACGCGCGCTGGCCTCGACAACTTTGCCCTCGTGAAACACGAGGCGCACGCCTTCGATAGTGCGCCCATCATGCGAGGCCGGGATGTCGAACTGAATTGCCCCTTCTGCGCTCTGCTCGACCGGGCCGGTGAAGAATTCGCCGCTGGGGAAATTACGTTTGCCGTCGCTATTGATGAAGACACGGTTCTCAATAGAAAGTGTCAAATCCGTCTGCGCTCCGAGGATACGCGCTTTTTTATGGCCGACCAACCAATCGACGAGGCGCTGCTGACGAGCGGATAGTTCTTGCCAGCGCGCGATAGGGTCGGGATCATCCAGGAAACAGACATCGAAGACAAATTTCTCGAAGTCGCGTAGAGACATCTCAGCATCCTGGGCATAGGCTTCCGTGGGATACAACGTCAAAGCCCAGCGAAACCTCCCCGCTTGCTCTCGCTCCTGCTGAATCCTGCTCAGGGACCGCTGCGCCTCTCGCCTGAGCGCCGCGCGAGCCGGATCGACGCCGCTCAGCGCCTTCGTGTTGCTCTGCGAGCCGATATACAGCCGCGCATCGATGGTCTCAGCCGCCGTTAAGGCCAGCGGCGAAATCCTTTTGAGTTGCTCGTCGTTACCTTCGCGCAAGAGGATTTCATCCAGGTATCCCAGGTCAACCATAGGAAGCGGGTATGCTCCAACATGCAGCAATTCGCGATAGACCGCTTCGAGCAGCGGCGCGGCGAGAGGCGTGGTATAAATCGCCACAGTCTCGCCGGGTTTGACATAGAGACAGTAGTGAACGAGGGTATGCGCCCAACGTTCGATACGCACATCATACATAACACAT
>DATLSW010000065.1:0-7180 GCA_035533955.1 Ktedonobacteraceae bacterium
GTTCCGCGCGTTCCTGGCGCTTTGACCGCTCTTCCTGCTGCTCGCCTGTACCATTCTCCTTGTTGCTTTTATGATTACGTCGCGCCACGATACTGCTTCTTTCCCAGTTTGCCAATCATTGTTATTATGACCATGTGACCAACTTAATATAGTTGGTCATCCCGTCACTGATGGAAGTATAACGCGGGATAAAAGAAAAGTCAAGAGATTTGGAAGAATTCCTGCTGCCTTCTTCCAAATCTCTTGACGTTCAAAAGCATAGCCGAGAAAAATAGGGTATACTGCTACGAAGACGGACGCCACAAGTTTTTGGTACATCATGATATTAGAACAAAATTTCAATGAAAGCCTCTCGACAAGCGAAAAGAAATAGGATACAATATGGACATTAAGCGCGTGGTTACTATCCCTGTCGCATTGTCAAGGAAGCGACCCAGGAATAGCTGGAGCAGGAGCAGGTATGTCAAAAGATCATTTGGAACGAAGAGCCTATCGCAAAAGTCCTGGACGCCAGTACGGCTACGAGTATGACCCGCTGAGCAGCCAGTACCAGGTAGGACAGAGCCAGGGTGGAGCGAACTCGTCGGTGGAGGACGCGCGGTCAGCGCAGCGCCTTGCCCAGCGACCAGATCCGCGCCGCACCCGGCAACTGCTGCGCCAGAATATACTTGCCAGCAAGCTCAAGGGTTCGGGGGAACTTGAGGATGAGCTACAGGAACGCGACACTCCCGACTACGCTTTTGACGAGGGAACGCTGCCGCCGCGCGGCATGGTGAGAACGCCGCATGTCACGCGCCGTTTTAGCACAGGCGAGGACGAAGAGTACCTCGATGAATATGAAGGGCGAGCAGAGAGCCAGTCAAACAGGGACCGCTATCGCTCTCCGCAGGAGGAGGACGCGCGCGGCTATGCAGCCGCGCGGCGCGCCGCCGAAGTGGAGCGCCGCCACGAACCGGGAGACGATTGGCAGGAATTCGACTTCGTCGATCCCGATATCGGCTACGAAGACCCGCTCGACCAGCGCGTGGGCTACGCGGAGACGCCGCCGCTTGCGCGCCGCGCACCGGAGACCTCGCGCCGTTCGCTGCGCCCCGTCCGTCCACAACCGGATTATGACGACGAAGAGGAGGAGGAGGAGGAGGAAGCTCCGCGCCGCAAACCCGGAGAGCGCGGCAAGATTCGCCGCCGCGTGCTGCTGGGATTGGGCATCGGCGCGGTCGCCGCGGGCGGCATCGCGGCCTATGAGCTGGCGCCCAGAATCCCCGGCGCGCTCTCACAGGCTGGAACCAACATCGAGCATGAGATCCAGAACGCCTTCAACAAAGGCGTGGCGGCAGGAGCCGACGCGGCCCGCAAGGAGTTCATCACGGCACTCGATAGCGTCGAGGGCGTCTCGCTGCAAGCAGCGATTGACTCCGCGCGCCTGACGCGCCTGGCTTACGACGCCTTCGTTTCGCCGGTTGTGACGCTGGCGGCCACCATTACCGGCGACTTTCTCAACGTCACCCTGCGCGCGCTCATCGCCGGGCGCGGCTGGCTGGCGCGCATCAACCAGGACAATGACACGCTGGCGGCGCTGCAAACCGTGCTGCAAACGTGGGTGCAAAAAGTCAATGAAGTGCCGGAACAACTGCAATCGATCACCGATACCGACCTGGATGGCGCGCAGTCCTACCTGCGCGGCTTGCAGCACACCATTCAACAGGAGCAGGCCAAATTGAATAGCTCAGCGACGCCTGCGCCCACGCCGACACATGGGACGAAACCGACAGCGACGCCTACGCCCTGATGAGAAGCGATAGAGGAGAGAGAGGAATACTCCACGGCAGCCGCGCGGCTGCCGTGGAGTTTTCCTCTCTCTCCTCTATCGCTATACACAAGTCCTGGTAATGACGCAAAATGGATTCCTGCCCCGTCCAACAGTTAGAGTTGATGCTATAATACACTTACTATCACCCACACTTAGGAGAGACGAAGGGACTCTGGACGATGGCAAAAAAGATACTAATTATGGACGACGATCCCAATATTGCCGATTTGTTGACGGAGGCTTTGGCCGACGAGGGCTACGAGACGTACATGCAGACGCAAAGCCTGCGCTTCTACGACGCCATTCGCGAACACCAGCCCGATCTGATCCTGCTGGATTTGATGATGCCGTACCTGGATGGGCGCGACGAACTGAAACTGATGGCGATGGGAACGGAGCGTCCGACCCCGGTGATTATCGTGACGGCCTTTCTGGGCGCGGGCAACGAGGAGCAGGCATTCCGCGATGCTGGCGTCGTAGAGATCGTCTATAAGCCGTTTGACCTGGAAAAGCTTGTCACGCTGGTCAAAAACACCATTGGCGAACCTGGAGGAACAGCAGCATGAACGCGAGTGTCCGCGTGGCTCTGGACGCGATGGGCGGCGATCACGCGCCCGCCGCTACGATCGCGGGCGCGGTACAGGCCGCCCGCGAGTATGATGTCGGCGTGTACCTGGTAGGGAATGAAGCGGCGATCCGGGCCGAACTGGCGAAGCACGATACGCGGAGCCTCGATCTGCCTATCGAGCATACCGACGAAGTGATCCCGATGGATGAGCATAACCCGGCGCGGGCTGTGCGGAACAAAAATACGTCGATGGTGCGGGCGCTGCAACTGGTCGTCGATGGGCAAGCCATCGCGGCCGTCTCAGCGGGCAACAGCGGCGCGATGATGGCGGCGGCCTCACTGGTCACGCTCAAACGCATTCCGGGCGTGGAGCGCGCGGCCATCGGCGGCGTGCTGCCCACCACCGATGGCGCGGTGTTGATCATCGACATGGGCGCGAACACCGACTGCAAGCCCGAATTTTTGCAGCAATTTGCCCTGATGGGCTCAATTTACATGGAGCGCATCATGAACAGGCCGTCGCCGCGCGTCGGTCTGCTCTCCAACGGCGAGGAAGCGGGCAAGGGCAATCAGCTTGTGCAGGAGACCTACCAACTGCTGTCGGCCCACGCCGCCACGCTCGATCTGAACTTCATCGGCAATGTCGAAGGCCAGGACATCTTCGCCGGCACTGTCGATGTCGTCGTCTGCGACGGCTTCGTCGGCAATGTCGTCCTCAAGTTAAGCGAGGGCCTGTCCCAGGCGCTGCTGGACATGATCCGCGTCGAGATGACGCGCACGCTGCCCAACAAGCTGGCGGCGGCAGTCTTGCGCGCGGACCTGCACAAAATGGGCAGGCGCATCGATTACGCCGAGTACGGCGGTTTCCCCCTGCTCGGCATCAACGGCGCTGCCATCATCGCGCACGGACGCTCCAACGCCAAGGCCATTAAGAACGCGCTGCGCGTCGCCCGCCAGACTGCGGAAACAGACGTCGCCCAGGCCATCGCCGCGGGTCTGGCAAAACTAGGCAAAACCGAAGCCGAGGTGTAGGGGCCGTTATCATGGTAGACACTATCACGCGTTTCCATTACTCATCACTATAGAAGGCGATTTCATTGAAAGCACCGGCGCTTACCACCACGGATGAACGTATCACCCCATTCTGGCGCAGCATTCTCGTTTGCTCTCTCCTGATCTTCGTCGGCATCAACCTGCGCTCGGTCATCCTGGGCGTGCCGCCAGTGCTGCCGCTGATCAAAGGCACGCTCGGCCTCTCCTACACGGAGACGGGCCTGCTCACTGCCCTGCCGACGCTGATCATGGGCGGCTTCGCCTGGTTTTCGGGCCTGCTCGTGGAACGTATCGGCGGACGCGCGGCTGTCACCATCGGGCTGGCGCTGCTGGCCTTCGGCGCGCTGATGCGCGCGATCTGGCCTGGCGCTTTCTTCCTCTATTTCTTTACCATCGTCTTGAGCCTGGGCATCGCCCTGGCGCAAACCACCGCGCCCGTGCTGGTGCGGCGCTGGTTTCCCGCGCACATCGGCCTGGTCTCAGCCCTCTATACCGACGGTCTGATCATCGGCGAAACCATCGGCGCGGGCGTCACCGTCCCGATAATGCTCCTGTTCCTGGGCAAAAATGCCTATGCCCTGAGCTTCGTTTTCTGGGGGCTGATCGTCATTGTGGCGCTGGCGCTCTGGCTGTGGCTCGCTCCGCACGCGCCGCCAACGCGAGGCACGCGCGTACCCACCGCGCCACCGGAGCAAATGGCGATCCTGGACGCGAGCAAAGCCGCCTCGTCCCCAGCCCAGGAGAAGCCGGTCAGCTTTATCATGCCGGGCTTGCTGCTCGGCGCCGGCAGCTTGATGTACTTCGCCATGAACGCCTGGATCGCCACCTACAACCAGGCCATCCACGCCGCCAGCTACACGCCGCTCGCCCTGACGACGCTCAACGCCCTGCAACTACCCGCCAGCCTGGGCGTAACGTTCTTCGCGCAGCGCCTGGTTGGTCGGCGCTGGCCCTTCATCGCCGGGGGCGTCGTCGCCCTCATCGCCGTCATCGGTTGGGTCGCCACGCCGCCGGGCGCCGAATTTCTCTGGGCCGCGCTGCTCGGCGCGAGTTCGGCGCTCGTCTTCACGCTCGGCCTCGCCCTGCCGCCGCTGCTGGCCGCGCCGGAGCAAGTGGCGCGCCTCACCGGCATGACGCTGACCCTGAGCTACAGCATGGCCTTCGTCGGCCCCTTCATCGGCGGCGGCCTCTGGGACCTGTTCGGCCTGCCACCACTGGCTTTCCTGCCCGTGGCCCTCGCCGCCGCCCTGCTGATCGGCCTCGGCTCCTTCCTGCCCCTGCGCAGCGTCGGCCCGGCCCGTTCCTAATCGCAAGCATTTCCGAGAGTCGCGATTTTGGGGTGGTTTTTAGCCCTATATGCCTTCACTGCGACTCTCGGAAATGCTTGTATAAGCCAGCTTCTTCTGCTATAGTAGAGGCGCAATGGTTAACAGCCAATGCCTCCCGCTGGGGATTGAAACACATCAAGGAACAGCGCTGTGCAACCCGATTCTGCGTTGGCTAAAAGGCCAATGCGTCCCGCTGGGGATTGGAGAACAAAAAGATACCCAGGATGTTCTGCTTTGTAATGGCATACATCCTGGGTATTTGTTAGGGTCGAAAAAAGGCTTGCCGGTAGAGGCTCGGTTACGTTAGTCGTCTTCTACTTGAAAATACAGTTCATCTACCTTCACGCCCAACACTCGCGCTACCTTGTCTATAGTGTCTAACGTTGGGGAATAGTTTGGATCGTCGAACATCCTTTTGATGGTGTTTCTATCCACATCCGATGCTCTTGATAGTTTACCCATGTTGTACCCTTTAGATGTAGCTACTTCTCTGACTCGTAACCTGATCATACTTTCCTCGGTGTTTTCCCTTATCCTACTGATTATTTGTCCTTGACTGAACTACCGTGTTTGTGGTTCTATAGAGAAGGTACTATAATTAAGTGACCGTAAAAACTAACATCGGCACAAAGGAGAAGGATCATGAGGGACAAACAGAAAATCATCGACTCAATCCTGTCAGACATGCGAGAACACTTCAAAGAGGCAAGGAAAGCCCAAAAGAAGGGTAATCACAATATGATCGTGGCTGGCTTCAAAAGCGCGAGAGAATGCAGAGAACAACTCTACGAATACATGACTGAGGAAGAGGCCAGACAGCTCTACATTGCCGCCTACGAGGAGATTTTTGAGGTGAAGCGAGATGAATGAAGTGGAGAAACTCACCCTCCAGTTAGAACGGGCATATAGAGAAGAGTTGCAATATATCCAGAACTGGAACAGGGATGAAGTCTTGATCCTCTCGCCGGTCTATTTCAAGATCAGAGACCTCACTGCTGACCTGATCTCGTTACTTGGTATCACTGAGGCAACCAGGTTAGCGGAGCAGGCGTATCAGTTTGCTGCTGAGAGAGAAAAGGTGTAACATTGATACCAGAAACATGCAAAGGAGTTTCCGAAACCCAATTGTTACTGTGACAAAGGAGATCGCTTGTTACTTGAACTTGCCATTGGCGACGCCTACGGCGCAGGCTTTGAATACGCGGACGCGGAGATGATCCGCCGGCGGAACGACCTTTCCTGCTATGTGCAGCACCCCAGGCATCATATAGAGCCTGGTTCCTATACTGACGATACCCAGATGAGTCTTGCCATTGCCGAAGCCATTGTTGCGGGCGAACCCTGGACGCCGACAATGCTGGCAAACCGGTTTGTCGAGGTTTTTAAGCGCGATCCGCGGGAAGGATATGCGACCGGTTTCTTCCACTTTTTACTGAACGTGCGCGATGGTGAACAGTTTCTCAGAGAGATCAGCCCGACCAGTGATAAGAGCGGCGCGGCAATGCGCGCTGCGCCGCTTGGTATCTATCCAACCATTTCCCTGGTGATCGAGCGTTGTACAATGCAAGCAACCCTGACGCATAACACGCCCGATGGCATTCATGCAGCAGTCGCGGCGGCGCTCATGACGCACTATTTTCTCTACCGCCTGGGTCCCAAAAAAGAACTCGGCGCCTTCTTGGAAAAACAGGTCAGTGGACACTGGGCAGCGCCCTGGACAGGCAAAGTAATGTCTCAAGGCTGGATGAGTGTGCGGGCAGCGGTTACTGCTCTTACCAGATGCCATATCATGAGCGAGTTGTTGAAGACATGCATTCAGTTTTCAGGTGATGTGGATACGGTCGCGGCAATTGCCCTGGCTGCTGGTTCTTGCAGTAATGAAATAGCGCAAGATATTCCAACTCACCTGGTTGACACGTTAGAAAATGGTCAGTATGGCAGAGAATACATTCAATGCCTCGACACGCAATTGATGGCTTTTATGTGAGGATAGAAACAATGGATCAACAACAACAGACTCCCACCAGCGAGCAGGCGAACGCGAGTAATGCGGCCAGCAAACAGCTATCTTCTCACGATGCAACGACGAGCAGGCGGGTCAGCGATCACCTGGCGAATGAGCGCACGTTTCTTGCCTGGGTGCGTACCGGTGTCGCGATCATGGCCTTCGGCTTCGTGATCGAGCGCTTTGGCCTGCTGTTACGCGAACTGGGCTTGAAAGTCGGCCTCGCTTCCAGCAACTCCATCCCTTACTCGAAATGGCTGGGCATCATCGTCGCCATCCTGGGCATCGTGATGCTGATTGTGGCGCTGTTCAACTTCGTGCATGTGCGGCGCACCATCGACGAGGAACGCTATAAGCCCGGCCTGCTCTTTCCTATCATGCTAACATGCATCGCCACCCTGATCGGCCTCCTGCTG
>DATLSW010000066.1:0-3321 GCA_035533955.1 Ktedonobacteraceae bacterium
ATTTAAAAGTTGTGGCGGTGAGTTCCATCGACACACAAAACGCCTGTGGAGCGGGCGGCTCTGGCTCTCTGGCAACAGAGAGCGAAACTGCCCGCGTTGAAGCAGGAACCAACCCGCGTTTGGGCCTGTCCTAAATGTCTAAGTATTGGAGAACGGTGAGGTTGTGGTGATCATCGGGGGAACAGTCATGAGCGACGCGGACTTTCGCGCGTTTATCGCGACAGTTCCCCGCTATAACGCCATCCAGATCGGCGAGAACTCTCATATGGTGGACATTCCCACTGCGCCAGGAGGCATGAATCATTCATGTGACGCGAATCTCTGGCCGCGCAATGAAGTTACGGTCGTTGCGCGGCGCGAGATCGCCGCCGACGAAGAGCTTACTCAGGATTACGCGCTCTACACAACACATCCCGACTGGGTAATGAGTCCATGTCGCTGTGGTTCGCCGCTCTGCCGACAAAGAGTCACGGGCAATGATTGGCAAAGGCGGGATGTTCAGGAACGCTACAAAGATCGCTTTTCGCCGTTTATCAATGAACGCATAAGACGGACAGGCGACCACAATGGTATGCCCCTACCATAGATAGTTCATTCCCACAGGCCGATCCGAGATATGATAGGGACAATCTCGCGCGATTGCCTCGCGCGTGTATCCTTTTCTGTTGAGATTCGTGTGTATATATATGAGCATAGAAAATGAGAAAAAGAAAGAGAAAAGGATGCAAGCGGCGCTGATATTCAATCCAACTTCCGGCATCTCAACGGTCACAAAAAAAAGGAGCAAGAGCAGCACCGTCGAACAAAACGTGAAGCCGGTCGTGACAGAGGTACAGTATGTAGCGGCTGAAACCTCCGTTTCGGGCCGTCGTGCCGTTTCACGCGGCACTATCTTCCTTGCCTTCTACCTCTGGATTCTCTCCGGCGCGATCATGGTTTCGTTGATTGCCCGTCACACACAGTTTTTCCCCGGTGATAGGACCATCACGCGCAATTTGCAAAAGTATCGTAACCCCTGGCTGCGGCGCTTCATGATCGGTATCTCTGAAATTGGTTTCCCTAAACTGAGCATTCCACTCACCTTGAGTGTCGCAGGTATCTTCTATGCTCTGCGTTTTCGCCTCGAGGCTCTTTTTGTGCTGCTGACCTCGTCATCCACCATCCTTAACTGGATCGTGAAACGCCTCATCAAACGCCCGCGTCCGACCAGCGAGCTGGTCACGGTGGCGCGTGTCATCAATGACCCAGGCTTCCCCAGCGGGCATGTGATGCACTTCATCAACTTCTTTGGCCTGCTGAGTTATCTTTTGGCGACTAACTGGCGATCTGGCCGCTTGCGCAACATCTTACTGTCCGTCTGCGCCTCACTCATCGTTCTGGTTGGTCCATCGCGCGTTTATCTGGGCGCGCACTGGCCCAGCGATGTCATGGCGGGCTACGTCTATGGCGGCCTCTGGTTCGGCGGCCTGATGACCATTTACCTGCGCGTCAAGTCCTGGGTACATACACCTGCCGGGGAAACGCCAGAGGTGTTGGAACCTCTGCGACAGCCCGGCGAGAAAGCATAAACCGTCCATCAACGCGGTTCTTCCGTTGCCTGCCAGCTACGGTGAATGTTGACTGCCATCTTTTTCAGGTATGCTTCCTGCAAATCGACGCCGCAATAATTCGCCAGCTTGAAGATGTAGCCCAGGCAATCGGCCAGTTCCGCGCCAAGCTCTTCTCGATAATCGGCTAAAGCAGATTGCATAGCGCCGTCAGGTGGATCATCTTGCCTTCTTTGCAATCCTCTCGCCTTTTTGCGCACCTGTTTCAAGACCTCGGCAACCTCGCCCACTTCGCCAGTGAGCAGCACCATGTTGAACATGATATCCGGGTCAAACTGCTTCTGCTCATCCAACCAGCGATGAAAAGCCTGAAAATCCGCGATGGTTTGCATTTGATTGGGGAATTCTGCGACTGACATGACCTTCCCGCTAAAACTCGGCCAGCAGCGGCTCGACGATCTCCTCGGCAAGCCGATGCACGATTCCCTCTGGATAGGGCGCGCGCAAATTCAGCACGATATGCGATGCGCCTTCCGCGATGTAAGGACGAATAGTATCGCGCGTTGCCCCTATGTTGTTATAGTCGATCATGCTCTGAATGGAGCACGCAATAGTCGATGAATCGCGCCCGATGGCCTCACAATGCCGGTCAAGCACTTCCTGTTTGTGGCGGAAATCTTCAACGGAACCGCCGACGAAGTTCCAGATATTGGCATGACGAGCGACCACGCGCAACGTCAATTGCTCGCCGCTGCCGCCGATGACGATAGGCGGATAGGGCTTCTGCACAGGCTTCGGCTCGCACAAAGCATCTTTAAGCTGGTAATATTTGCCGTCAAAATTGGCGCGCGTCTCTGTCCACAAGAGCTTCATAACTTCGCACGCCTCGCCAAGACGCCTGATGCGCTCTCCCGGCGCGTAAAGCTGCATGCCATACATGCTATGTTCCAACTCGTTCCAGCCCGCGCCGATGCCGAAATCGAGTCGCCCATGCGAGATGTGATCAACAGTGACAGCGATGTTGGCGAGAACAGCAGGATGGCGGTAGGTATTGCCCGTGACCATCAGGCCGACGCGCAGGCGTTCGGTACGAGCGGCAAGCGCGCCGAGCAGCGTCCAGCCTTCGAGTTGCGGACCTGTGGGATCGGGGCCGAGTGGAATGAAATGATCAAAAGCCCAGGCGTGTTCAATGCTGGGAACGCTGTCCGCTTCAAGCCAGACGCGCAGGATATCGTCATAGGTGGTCCATTGCGGAGCCGTTTTGACGCCAAAGCTAAGAGGATGCTGCATGTTAAACTTGTGCCTTTCTATTAAATCTGCTCCAGCGGGACAAAGCCCAGTACGCGCAGAGCGTTATTCATTGTTTGCATGACGGCGCGCACCAGCAAGGCGCGGAATGCTTTGACACCCGTGTCGGCTTCTTTAACGATAGGCGGCGTATGTTCGTAGAAGTCGCTGAAATGACCGGCCAGGTCATAAACATACGCGGCCAACGCATTCGGCGCGAGGTCAGCACTGGCTTCCGCCAGCGCGCGCGGGTAGGCATCGACCAGGAGCAGCAGTTCCCATTCGCTCTGCTCAAGCTGGTCAGGCAGCGCTAGCAAACGCTCAGGCAGATCATAGCTCGTTTGCCGCAATTTGCGCAAGATGCTGTTCGCGCGCGCGTAGGCGTACTGGAGATAGACGCCGGTATCGCCATTGGGGCGCAGCGCCTCGTCGATGTCGAGCGTGATCACCTGCTGGAGATTGTAACGGACCATAAAGTAGCGAATGG
>DATLSW010000067.1:0-3389 GCA_035533955.1 Ktedonobacteraceae bacterium
ATCCGAGATGGGGATGACGGCGGTGCCGACGGCGAAGAACTCGATGACGTGCGAACCCCAGCCGTGGTTGCGCTCGTGAATCTGCGTTCCCACCACGCCCTGAGCAGTCAGGTCGATGGCCTCGGTCTGCATACGCTCCATAGCTAGTTCGCGCGCGTCGTAGAGAGCTTGCGTGTAGTTGGTCATCTCTGTGTTCTGTCCCATCTGTTTGAACCACTGTCCCATGCCCTGGCGTGCCACATGGTAGACGCAGTTGCCCATAACCATACCCACGGGACGATAGCCTGCCCGCAGCAGCGTCCAGAAATCCTGGCCTGAGAGATCGGAGGTGAACGGCAAGCCTTTCGCGTTGCGGTATGATTTGCCGTCGCGCGCGCGAATGGCCGTGCCAATTGCCACGAACTCGGCCAGCGATTCGCCCCATTCGTGGCGCGTCACTTCCAGGCGCACGCCGACGATGCCATCGGCTCGCAGCGCGTTGGCTTCTTCCTCCATGCGCGTCATCGCCAGTTCGCGGGCATGATACATGGCTTGTGTCAGCACGGTCATTTCCTGATTCTGCGTCCAGGCGGCCATCTGGTAGCCGATGTGATAAATGGAACTGCCCACGACTAGCCCGACCGGATCGAAACCAGCCTCGCGCACCAACAGGAATTCGTTGACGCTCAGGTCGCTGGTGAAAAGGGCGTGGTGTTTGGCATCGCCGCGCATAATATTGAGACGTTCACGCGCGTGGGCGGGAAGATCGTCGCCTTGCGGCGCTGACGGCACTTGTTTCGACATGTATGACTCCTTTTTATTCTTGTGATCACATTCTTTTTGCGTATGTGTCAATATCTATCATCATTCTCCCACCGTTAATTCGCGTACCTCGCCGCGCTGGCCGGGACGCAGGTCGGTAAGGGTCAGTGTCGGCTGCGGTTTGGGAATGGTGTGATCTTGTTTAACGACGGTGATGGCCGTCCCAACGGCGGAAAAGTCCACTTTCAAATCCATGAAGTACTGCGTGGGCCAACCTTCGCGTTCCTGCTCATACTCAACGACGTTGCGCTGCGTATCAATGTGCGTTCCCACGATACCCACGGCGTTGAAACGCCGCGCCATATCCTCCATGCGGCTGAACGCCAGGTGGCGCGCCGTGTAGAAACCCTGAGTGAAGGGCTGGATTTCCTGGTTGTAGGCCGCGGCGCCATAGAAGTAGCTGCGCAGTTGGCTGGCGTAGTTGCTGCCGAGCGAGATATAGTACGAGCAGTAACCATAGACAAGGCCGACAGGATAATACCCGGCTTGCAGCAGCGTCCAGAACTCCTGGCCGGACAGATCGCTGAGGAACGGGTGCGAGGTGACGGGCCTATCGGGGAGCTTGATGGCTGTGCCGATGGCGGTGTACTCCAGCAGATTTTGCCCCCATTCATAATCGCGCCGCTCAAAGCGCACGCCGATGACGCCGTGCGCTTTGAGCAGCGTCGCTTCCTCTTCCAGGCGTTGCAGAGCCAGCATGGCTGCCTGTTGATGCGCGTTGGTCAGTACGGTCAATTCGTTGGCCTGCGTATTGTAAGTGTAGCGGCGGTTGTACTGCCAGCCGACCTGGTAGATCGAACTGCCCATCACCTGGCTGAGCGCCACGTAGCCCAGATCGCGGGCCAGGGCGAACTCATTGACACTCAGGTCGCTGCTGAAAATTGGGTGTCCGGCGGCGCTTTCCTCGGCGAGTCGCCGTTTGGCCTGGAGCGGCAGGCTGCCAGCTTCGAGCGAGCGGCGGCTTTCTTCGGATTCTTGCAGCCCCCGCGCCCTCCGTTCCTGCTCTTCCGGCGAGACTTTTTTCCAAAAAGGCATAGATTATCTCCTTGCACTCGTTCGTTTCCCGTTCGTTCATTGGAGCAGGAAGCGTTCGAGCGCCATGTGAGCTTCGGTGCTGTGAGCGGCTTCCTCGGCCAGCGCGGCGGCGAGGTCTTCGATCCACTGATTCATCGGTATCGGCTCCGTTTTCAGCACGATGCCACGCACAACCTTGACCCGCTCCGTAGCGAGCGGCCCCTGTCGCTCGCGGCTGATGCGGTACTGATATTCGCCCAGCGCGACACTAATCTCTTTCACCGGGTGATCGCGTGAAAAAATGCCGCTCTGGCGCACGACTCTTGTCTGGTTGGGCAGCGAGCCTTCGAGTTTGACGGCCAGCGCCTCCATAAACGCTTTGAGATCGGTGCTATTGGCGCGTAGGGCGGCGGCCAGCATTTCCATTTGCAATGGCTCGCCAGGGTCATTGAGCATACCACATTCCCTTTCCTGACAAAAATAGCATTCGGTATATCGTGTTTATTATATAGCATATGATACGTTGGTGCATAACGATCTCCACCTGGAAACTCCAATTTTGGATATTCACAGCAGGCGCGTTTATGGTAATATAAACGTAGATATTCTGATATCTTCAAAACAGACCGATGAGTGAGATATGATCACCGCGTAACGCTCTATCTCAGTGAGGAGGAATACAATGGGCTTTTTCTCGCGTCTCGCTACCTTTTTCCGTATCAAGGCGAATTCCGCCCTGGACAAAGCCGAAGACCCTGCACAGGTACTCGATTACTCGTATAGCAAGCAACTGGAACAGTTGCAAAATTTGAAACGCTCGATTGCTGATGTTGTGACCAACGAGAAGCGGCTGGAGATGCAGCAGCAGCAAATCCAGCAGCAGGTCAATAAGCTCGACCAGCAGGCTATGCAAGCCTTGCAGGCCAATCGCGAAGACCTGGCACGCATGGCGCTCCAGCGCAAAGAAGGGCTGCTGGTCCAACTGAACGCTTTTGAGCAGCAGATCGCTCAACTGCACGGTCAGGAAACGCACCTGGTGGAGATGGAGCGCAACGTCTCCGCGCGCGTGGAGGCTTTCCGCACGCAGAAGGAGATGGTCAAGGCGCAGTACGGCGCGGCCCAGGCGCAGGTGAAGATCAACGAGCAGGTGACGGGCATCTCGAAAGAAATGTCGGAGATGGGACTTGCCATGCAGCGCACCCAGGACAGGGTGGTATCCATGCAGGCGCGCGCCAACGCCATGGACGCGCTTATAGAATCAGGCACGCTCAGCGATCAGAACCTGCTCGGTCCCGGCTCCAACGATCCGCTGGATCGCGAATTGCAGCAGTTGTCCTCGCAGCAGAATGTCGATGCGCAATTAGAGGCCATGAAGCAGCAGATGCAGCTTGGCGGCGGAAATGTGCCGCCGCAGATCGGTGGGCCGCGTCAATAGAGATTAGCAAAAGAGGGCAAGAAGCGGCATGGTACGCCGCGTACCATGCCGCTTCTTGCCTGCACTTATCTACACTTTTTCTTTATAGGGAATACGGGCTGCTGCTGTATATGCGGCATCGATTTCGCCGCCTTCCGCC
>DATLSW010000068.1:0-6410 GCA_035533955.1 Ktedonobacteraceae bacterium
CTTGCAGCGCCAGATAGCCGTCCTGCGTGGCGGGATCGAGAAAAGCGTGTCCGGCGAAATACAACAGCGCCAGGTCGCCGGGCCGGGCGCGCACCAGCAATAGCTCGCGCAACTGGCTCTCAATCTCGTCGCGCGTGGCCGCCGCGCCTGCTAGATAGACGACATTGTCGGCATCCCAGCCGCCGCGTTCGGGGTCAACCAGCAGTTCGTACAGAGCGTGTGCATCGGCCTGTGCAAACGGCAGCGGCGGAAAATCGCCACTATCCGCGTAATGTTCAATACCAACGATGAGCGCGTAACGCTGTTCCATGATGTGTGATCCTTCCCCTCAATTTCCTTTATCCGCTCTGCATTATACACTATGATGCTCAGGTCCCTACAAACCAGGGCTCCTGCTGTGGAGTTCAGGTGCGTTTTTTACGGGCATTGCCCGTAAAAAACGCACCTGAACTCCTATGAAGCGCCATAGGCGCAACTTTTCAATCGCCCTACTTACACACAACCTTTGATCGCGAGAAACGTATCTGTTATGATACAATAAAGCAGTCACACACGTTCTTATAGTGATTCCTGACGATCAGCAAAAGGCGTCTTGTCGAATATCGAAGGCAGGTCTAAAACATAGATGGATATACGGTCTTTTCATCTCTTTCAACGCAATCCCAATGAGCCGGGGACGAACGGCTCGCGGGGTTCTAATCCTAATAGGAATAATGGCAGGGGCAACAACGGCGGACCTGGCGGTTCAGGGGGTCCGAGCAGTCCCAGCATGTTCTCACTCATCGTGCGCATCGTCCTGATAGCTGCCGTGGTCTTATTGGGCTGGGGCATCTTTCAGTACCTCACGCAAGGCTCAAGCACAGGCGGGCAAAATGCCGTAACTGTGACCTATACCCAGTTTATCAGCGAAGTGAAGAATCACAATGTCAAGGATGTCATCTTCCAGGGTACACAGGTCACAGGAGATTTTAACAATCCGGTCACAGTGAATGATCCCACTAACGGGCCACAGACTTCGTCGCAATTCCAGTTTACGCAGATACCCACCGGAGATCCTACATTGCCGCAACTGCTGAACCAATACCATGTCAGCTACAAGGCTATACCGCTGCCGAACTATAGTTTCTGGGATATCGTGATGAGCCTCGGTCCATGGATTCTAATCCTGGCCGTGTTCTTCTTCATCTTCCGCCGCGCCAGCCAGAGCCAGCAAAACATCTTTAGCTTTGGCAAGAGCCGCGGCAAGCAGATTCTGGAAGATCGCCCAACTACCACGTTTGCCGACGTGGCTGGCGTTGACGAGGCGAAAAACGACCTGATTGAAGTCGTTGAATTCCTGCGGACGCCGCAGAAGTTTCAGCGGCTCGGCGGCAAAATTCCGCGTGGCGTCTTGCTCGTTGGCGCTCCTGGAACCGGAAAAACACTGCTGGCCCGCGCCGTTGCCGGAGAAGCAAGCGTGCCGTTTTTCTCCATGAGCGGCTCTGAGTTTGTCGAAGTGCTGGTCGGCGTCGGCGCGAGTCGCGTGCGCGATCTCTTCGATCAAGCCAAGAAAGCCGCGCCCAGCATCATCTTCATCGACGAAATCGACGCCGTTGGCCGCCAGCGTGGCTCAAGCATCAACAGCAACGATGAACGCGAGCAGACCTTAAACCAGTTACTGGTTGAGATGGACGGCTTCGATGCCCGGCAGGCGGTCGTCGTATTGGGCGCTACCAATCGCCCCGATGGCCTCGACAAGGCGCTGCTGCGTCCTGGACGCTTTGATCGCCGCGTCACCGTTGATCGCCCCGATTGGAATGGACGGTTGGCGATCCTCAAGATTCACTCGCGCGACGTTCCGCTCGCGCCGGATGTCGATCTGACCCAGGTGGCGCGCGCAACGCCGGGTATGGTGGGCGCCGACCTGGCGAATCTCGTCAACGAAGCGGCCCTGCTGGCGGCGCGCCGCAACCTCGATCGCGTTAACCAGCAATGCTTTGACGAGGCGTTGGACAAGGTGATCATGGGCGCTGAACGTCCTCTCATCCTCTCGGAAGAGGATCTGAACGTCGTTGCCTATCACGAAGGCGGCCATGCCCTGACCGGTCTTTTGCTCGAACACGTCGATCCCGTCACAAAGGTGACGATAGTCCCGCGCGGGCAGGCGTTGGGCGTGACGCAGTACACCCCGTTGGATGATCGCTATAACTATACGCAGGATTACCTGGAAGACCAGCTCGTCACGGCGTTGGGCGGGCGCTCCGCCGAAGAGGTTGCCATCGGACACATCACCACCGGCGCGGAGAACGACTTGCAGCGCGTCACGGCTATCGCCCGCCAGATGGTAGCGAGTTGGGGCATGAGCGAGCGCGTCGGTATGATCTCCTTCAGCGCCCGCGAAGACCCCTTCGCCGGCACGAACCTCGCCGCGAAACCGGAATATAGCCAGAAGACCGCCAGCGTCATCGATCAAGAGGTCGAGCGCATCGTGAGCCGGGCGCACCAGCGCTCGGTTGACTTACTGGCGCGCCATCGCGAAACGCTGGATCGGATCGCGCGCGCCCTGCGCCAGTACGAGACAATCGACGCCCGCTATCTGCGCCAGATTATGGTCGATACGGGAGCTATCAATGACGCGCCCGCGGCCTATCGCGGATGACGATGAAGCGACGCTTTTCTTCGTGGTCACGCCTGCTTTTGTGGTCGCACGCGGCAGGCGTGATTCTTTTCTATCTCATCCTCTGGTTGCGCGGCCGCCAGCGCGACCTGCCAGCGCCAGCACGGTCCGGTCAGCCTGTCAAACAGAACGAGGCGCTTCCGCTCGTTTCAATCATCGTACCCGCGCGCGACGAGGAGCGCAATATTCGTCGCTGTGTGACCTCGCTGCTCGATCAAGATTACGACAACAGCGAAGTGATCGTCATCGACGATGGATCGACGGATGGGACAGCCAGCATACTGGCGAATAGCGCGCGGCAGCATCCAAACGGGCAGCGATTGCGCGTCGAGCGCGTTGACGAACTGCCTGTGGGATGGGCGGGCAAACCGCACGCGCTGCATTTGGGGACACAGGCGGCGCGCGGCGACTGGCTGCTCTTCACCGATGCCGATACCTGGCACGCGCCCGGCGCGCTGCGTTTCGCCATGCAGCAGGCCGATAACGAAGGCGCGGATCTGCTCTCGCTCGGTTCGACACAAGAGTTGCCCGGATTCTGGAATAAGGTTTTGATGCCGATGGCCTACCTGGGCATCAGTATGCTTTATCCCATTAAAGCGGTCAACGACCCACGTAGTCCCGTTGCCCTTGCCAACGGGCAATATATCCTGATTCGCCGCTCAGCCTACGATATCGTGGGCGGCTATGCTCGCCCTGACTTGCGCGCAACGCTACTCGATGATCGTGACCTGGCGCGCGTCGTCAAAGACAACGGCTTTCACCTGCGCCTCGACGATGGACGCGGTCTGGTCCATGTGTGGATGTATCAGGATTTGCGCGAAGCGTGGCGCGGCTGGCGTAAGAACGTCTATCTGGGCAATCGCGGCGGGCCATCCTTCTTCTTGCTGCAATTGATCGGCTTGCCGCTTGTCGCCATCGCACCGTTCGCTTTGTTGCTGTCTGGCTGGTTCATCCCCAATCGCCGGGCGCGCAATGAGATCAAGGTGGCTGCCGCCGCGGAACTCGTGTCTCTGCTGGCCTATCGCGGTTGGTTGGACAGGATGGTCGGCGTTCCCTGGTACTACGCCCTGATGCATCCGCTGGCCGGAGCGATCTTCGAGGGCATTCTGGCGCAATCAGCGTGGCGCGTGATCACGCGCAAAGGGGTTGATTGGCGTGGACGGCAATACTATGCGAAATAAAAAACCTTGCGCCTGAGCCGCGCAAGGTGTATACTATGCGCCTATACTACAGCGTGGAATGGGAAGCCGCCATCATCAGTCTTCCTTTGTTCCTGAGAGGAGCTTGAACATATGAAAGTTATTCTTTTGCGCGATGTCGATGGTCTGGGCAAGGCCGGAGACCTTAAAGAAGTCGCCAACGGCTATGCCCGTAATTATCTTTTGCCCCGCGAGATGGCTGCTGCCGCTACGGCAACATTGATTGCTAACCGCGAACAGCGCGTCGCCTCCGAGCGGCGCAAAGTGGAAAAGCAGATCGAGCAGAACCGCCAGCAGGCCGAAAAGTTGAATGAAGTCTCGCTGACTTTCAAAGCCCGCGTCGGCAAACAGGGCCGCCTCTATGGCTCGATCACCAGCCAGGATATCGCCGAGGGACTGCGCGACAGCCAGAGCATCATTATAGATCGCCGTCTTATTGAGCTGCCCAACCCGATTCGCTCTACCGGCACATTCACCGTTCCCGTCAAAATCGCGCACAAGCCGGAACCAAAGATCACTGTCATTGTGATCCCTGACGCCGCCAGCGCCGAAAACGCGACCGAGTAACGACCGATTCATCGCGCCCAAGAGGAATCATGACATGCCGCGATGGCTCTACTATCTGATGATCCTGGCGATTGTTGCCCCCATCCTGGAATTAGCGGGGGGAGCGCGGCTAGAATTAGCTATTTTCATCGCCTCGGCGCTCAGCTTGATGCCACTCGCGGCAGTGATTGCCCGCACGACCGGGAATCTGGCATATTACGTTGGCCCCATTGCCGGCGGGCTGCTCAATGCTACCTTCGGCAACGCGCCGGAACTCATCATTGGCATCTTCGCAGTTCAGGCTGGCCTGATCTCTGTGGTCAAAGCCTCAATCGCTGGTTCGATCATCGGCAACGTTCTGCTCGTGCTTGGCACATCTCTCGCCGTCGGCGGTTTGCGCTGGGGCAAGCAATATTTTAGCAACCGCGACGCCGGGCAATACTCTGTGATGTTGGTCCTGGCCGTCGCCAGCCTGCTCATTCCTTTCGCGGGTACATTTGCGATAGCAAAGCAAGCACGTATTCAATCGATTAGCGTCGCAGTTGCTGTAGTTCTCCTGGTAGTATACGCGTTGTATCTCTCTATGCACGTCTTTCACTTGCGCGCGCACCGTCGCGGCCATGACAGTCGCAAAGAAGAGAAGGAACTTGAGGCAGCAGCGTCCACGCTCACTGTTGAGCAAGAGCGCCAGCCAGCGAAAGCGTCGAAGCTATGGCAGACCCTCTTGCTGCTGCTGATTGCGACAATTGGTACTGCCTGGAATAGCGAGCTGTTGGTCGGAGCCATCAAACCGGTAACGGAACAGATAGGCTGGTCACAAGTCTTCATTGGCCTCGTGATCATTCCTATCATCGGCAATGCCGCCGAGCATTCAAGCGCGGTCTACATTGCTTTTAAGGATCGCGTAGACCTGAGTATGGCAATTGCCGCAGGTTCGTCGATCCAGGTAGCGACCTTTGTGGCTCCTTTACTTGTTCTCATTAGCCTCTTTTTTGCCACGCCGCTTGATCTGATCTTCCAGCCTATTGAGCTGGTGATCATGGGCATGGCGGCCATCCTTTTCATGCTGATTAGCCTGGATGGCGAGTCCTCCTGGCTTTCTGGTGTGCAACTGGTTGCCCTCTACCTCATCGCCTGCATCGTCTTCTTCTTCATCCCATAGAGGTGATAATGAAATTCACAGATTCATCATCGCTCTGGGTATCTGCGGCAACAGATCAGAGGCCAGTAGACCGGCAAGGCCGATCTCCGCGCTGACCAGTTCCGAGGCCGCCGCGTGCAGGTACACGCCCGCGCTAGCGGCATCGAACGGAGCAAGCCGCTGCGCCAGCAGTCCAGCGATCACTCCACCCAGAACATCGCCCGTACCCGCCGTAGCCAGGGCGGGGTTGGCTTTCCAGTTGATGCGCGTGCGACCTTCCGGTTCGGTAATGAGCGTGCAAGCTCCTTTCAGAACCAGGATCACCTTCCACTCACGCGCTTTGTCGCGTGCCAACGGCAGACGATCAACGTCTCCGCCGGAGACCTTTTGCCCGTGACACAGACGGCCCATCTCGCCTGGATGCGGTGTGATGATCGTGTGTTCGGGCAAGAGCGTCCACCACTGTTCCAGCGCCGAGAGATTGTTGAGGCCATCAGCATCGACAATCAGGTGTGGTCTCTGCTCCACAGGCATCGCGCGCAGCTCCTCCAACAGCTTTAAGATCACCTCGCGAATGTATGGCGACTGACCCAGGCCCGGCCCCATCAGCAGCGCGCGATATCCCGGCAGTTGCTCCATGAGCGCGTTGACGCAGGCGTAGCTGCCCGCCGTTTCGTCGGGCCGCAATGTGAAGGTGGCTTCGTGAAAGGCGCTGGCGTAGATGGGTAGCATAGCGCGCGTCACCGCCAGCGTGACCAGCCCCGCGCCGGTACGGCCTGCCGCGCTGCCAGCCAGGTAAGCCGAGCCAGGATAGGGCGGTGAACCGCACAAGAGCATGACTTTGCCGAATGTCCCTTTATTGCTGTTC
>DATLSW010000069.1:0-9915 GCA_035533955.1 Ktedonobacteraceae bacterium
GATCTGGGCAACGAGCGCCTGAGCAAAGTATTCGCCATGAATGACTTTGAATGGACGGCCAAAGAACGGCGAGACAGTTTCGGGGAGTGCTTCGGTTATCTCAAGAGCATTGTGCATTCGCGCCAGCATTTCATAAGCATCGCACAACTGCGCCTCGCGCTCCTGCCAGGTGGGCGATTGTTGCGCTCGCCAGAGAACCGGCAGCAACTGATCGGCGCACTTGAGTTGTTGAAATGCCGTACCAAACCATTTGGGATAGGGCGCGTATTGCTTTTCCATAAGAAAACACAGGCTCATAACGTCCCGCGCCAGGCGAGAGGCAATGATGGCAGAACCAGTTTCGTCACCCACGCATCCGGCTCGCTGCATTAGATGCCCCTCCTGCCCGATACGCTGCCAGCCGGAAGCCAGCAGGTACAACCAGACGTCGCGTGGATACCATGCCAGGCGTTCGCGCAGCGCGGTAAGCTCACCGACTCCGTCATAATGTACCGCTCCCGACGTGACTTCGAGTAACGCTTGCGACGGAAAGGTGAGCCAGTCTGCGGCATCCGGCGGCAGATCGATATCATATGCGAGTTGCATCGAGCAGAAAGCTCGCACAGTCATCGGAAAGACGCGGTGATTCACGGGGCCAGTCCCGCTGGTGTTCATAACAACAGTTCCTGCTTCGGCGGCCGATTCGGCAAAGTTCACCGGATAGCCATAGAATTCACGCGACAAATGGCGACTCAGCGTCTCTCGTATGCCTTCCGCGAGATGAGCATCCCTGTCTCTGAGGAAAATGTGAACAGACGGGCCCCAATCATGATCGCGCGACATTTCTGTATCAAAGCCAGGCACATCGCTGCCCCAACCGATGCGAGCGGCGGCATGGGGCAGGCCAGAAAAATACTCGTCAAGCAGAGGAAGCACCGCTTCTACATAGAAATGCCGACTCAGCTCTCGTCCAGGAAGAAAAGCAGGCATGAAAAACCTCCCTGAAATCATTGTGCTAAAATCTAGCATATGACATACATCATAATGAACGCCATTAAAACAGGTCGAGGAACGAATTCGTGCTACTCTTTTTTCATCTGCCCGCACTCATAACAACATTGATCACGCTTGTGATCGCTGTTCTTACGTTGCTCGGCATCATGATACGCCCACTCAAATCGAACGAGGCGGTGATCGCGCTGATCGGCGCTGGCCTGCTCCTCGTTATTGGCCTCATCGCGCCTCGCGCCGCCGCTTTGACGCTGCTGAGCGACTGGAACATCTTTCTCTTCTTCCTGGGCATGATGGCGCTGGCGGCCCTGGCGGAAAGCGCCGGCTTGTTCGACTGGCTGGCCGCGCAAGCCGCGCAACTGGCGGGAGGCAGCGCGCGCCGTCTCTTGCTGAATACGTTCCTGCTCGGCTGCCTGATCTCGATGCTGCTCTCTAACGACGCCACGGCACTGATTCTGACGCCTATCGTCTATACACTGGTTACGCGCCTGCGCCTGCCCGTGCTGCCATTTCTCTTTGCCTGCACCTTCATCGCCGATACGGCCTCGTTCTTGCTGCCTGTCAGCAACCCAATCAATATTATCATTTTGACGCGCTTTCAACTGAACTTGTGGACATTTTTACGCCTGCTCTTGCTGCCAGGCCTGGTGGTGATCGGCATCAACATCGCCGCGTTCTTTCTACTCTACCGCACCCAGGTGCGCGGGCGCTTCGACGCCAAACGTCTGCCGTCGAAAGCAGAAGCCATCAAGCACACGGGCTATTTTCGCTACACCTGTATCGTACTTGGCATTGTTGCCGTTGCCTATATCGTGGGGTCAGCGCTGCAAATCCCACTCTCGCTGGTCGCACTGGGCGGCGCGCTCCTGCTGTTGATCGGCGCGTTGTGGTGGAAGCAGATCACATTCCCCGACCTGGGCAAGCAAATCTCGTGGCCGATCTTCGGCTTCATCGCAGGGATGTTTGTGGTGATACAGGCCGTCGAAAATACGGGACTGACGGCGCAATTCGGGCTGTTGCTGCTACACCTGTCCGGAGGCAGCAACTTCGGCTCCGTCTTCGTGGGAACGTTTGGCGCGGCCATCGGTACAAACATCATTAACAATCTGCCAATGGCGATTGTGATGCGCTCCGCACTCTTCGGCGTCCAGCACGTCGCGCCATCCGCGCATCTCGGCTTTATCGCGGCCACCATGTTTGGCTGCGACCTGGGGCCAAATCTGACAACGGTCGGCTCGCTGGCAACCATGCTCTGGCTGCTGATCCTGCGGCGGCGCAATCTGGACGTCTCGAGCCTGGATTATTTCAAAGTTGGCATCCTGATCACGCCGCTCATGCTGGTTGCCGGAGCAGCCGTGATCTGGCTATTCGTCTCAATTCCATAAGCAGGAGGATTTCTCATGCGTCTTCTCTGTTGCCTGGATGGCACGAACATTAGAGAGATCAGCAGCGCCGTCTCTTCCATGTTGAGGCAGGATGGTCTGAATATCGGTGTGATTTATGTCACCGATGTCGGACCTCACGGAGAGATCGAGCGACAGCGCGAGCGTTTTCCGGGGCGTCCGCCGTTGCCGCCCATGCGACGCGAGCAGATGCAACGCGCCGACCTGGCCGCCGCGCAGGATATTCTTGACGAGGGCATCCGCTACCTTCCAGGCGCGGAAAAGCTACAGCGCACGGGCAGGCCCGAACGCGAGATTGTGCTGTGCGCGTCTGAATGGCGAGCCGATCTGATCGTGATCTGCCCGCGCTCGCCCCAACGCTCCGAGCCTGTGCTGGGGCCAAGATCGGTCGGCCATGTGGCGCGCTTCGTGCTGGATCACGCGCCCTGTCCAGTGCTATTAGTGCGAAAGAAGCCGTAGGGACACGATTTTCCCTGGGAGGATAGAGAACTTATAGGAAAAGATAGTTATTTTTGCTGAGCGGTATGCTATAATGCAGGCGATCTGGTTTCGACCTACAAAGAGGAGAATGGGTATAATGAATGTCGCCCATAGCGAGCAAAGTGAGAAGCAATGGTTCAGCAGAAAGCGTCCAATATAGAATACCAACAAGAAGCCCTCAAATATATTATCGATATCGGTTCTTCATTGCGTCTGCCAATGGACATCGACACGCTGCTCGCTCGTGTCTCCGAGGCGTCATGTAAAGCGTTGGGGTTCCTTTACTCGGTTCTCTACCTGGCCGAGGACAGCAACTACTTCCGCGCCTGTGCCTTCTCTGGCATCACCACCGAGGAAGAAGCCTATCTCCGCCAGCACCCCGTACCGGCGGATATTGTCAACCGGCTCACCAGTGAAGAGTACCGCATCAGTGATTCCTACTTTATCCCCGCTGAGGCTCCGCTCTGGGAAGATGGCTATGTTGCCAGCTTCTTTGTGGTCGTAGATGAAACTTCTCAGATGAAACCGCTGCTCACCGGACAAGGAGTGCCTGCGCAATCGCAATGGCAGGTAGAGGATATGCTGGTAGTGCCGCTGATGAGTTCCGATAACACGTTGCTCGGCTTTCTCACGCCTGACGCTCCCCTGAACGGCCTGCGACCTACCGTGGAAACGATGGAGCTACTGGAGCTTTTCGCCAATCAGGCCGCCGTCGTCATCGAGGGCGCGCGCCTCTATGAAGAAGCCAGGCGCATCAGTGAAGAGCGGGCCGCGCTGATCGAAGTCGGGCGCGCGCTCTCCGAGCCGAAGGCTCTGCACGATCTGCAAGCGGCTTGCCAGACGATTTATGAACAGGTGCGGCGCGTCATGCCAACCGACGCATTTCTTGTTAGCCGCTATTTCGCCAAAGAGAACAGAGTAATCGTCGATTTTTTGATCGATGAGGAAGTCTTGTTTCCCCCGCACGAATATATTACACTCAAAAAACAGACAAAGCACCTGCTTTTCGACGAGAATATCGGTTATATGTTCTCAACCGCGCTGGAATTTGCCAGCTTTATCAACGAAAATGATCAAGGCGCCAACGCAGATGTCATTGGACGCCCTTCGGAGTCGCTCCTCTTTGTGCCAATTCGCTACGGCAACGAAGTGTTAGGACTGCTCTCTGCTCAGAGCTATCAACCTCATGCCTACTCGCGGCACCACCTGGAACTGCTGAAGGAAATCGGCGTTCAGGCCGGTTTAGCAATCGTCAATGCACGGCTCAATATCGAGTTGCGCGAAGCGTTGCAGCAAGCGCAAGAATCGGAGCGTCTCAAGAATCATTTTTTGATGACTGCCTCGCACGAGTTGCGAACGCCACTCACTGCCGTACAAGGCTATCTTGAGCTGCTGGGAAACTTCTATGACGCGCTGGATGAAGAGGCAAAATTGCGCTTTATCAGCAATGCCCGACGCGCCTGCGAGGAACTGGTGCTGCTCCTGGGCAATGTGATGGATACCAGCCGCATGGATCAAGAACAAGTACCGCTCAAGCTCTGCTCCGTGCAACTGATCAACGCTGTCCAGTTGATCCTGGAAATCCTTGAGCCGACGATTGCCCTGGAGAAACGCCCCGTGCAGGTCAGCATCGCAGAAGATATCCACGTCTGGGTGGACGAACTGCGACTGCGCCAGATTTTGCTGAACCTGGTGGGAAACGCACTGAAATATACCGATGCTCCTACCAGGATTGTTCTCTCATCTGAGCGCATTCAACAGCACACGCTCAACCAACGCCTGGCCCAGGCCAGGCAGCCTGCCCTGGAGGATGAAGCAAGAGAATACGTGATTGTCGCTGTGCAGGACATGGGACCAGGCATCAAAGCCGAGGATCAACTGCGGCTCTTCACCAAGTTTATGCGCCTGGAAAGCGCGCTCAACAGCATCCAACGCGGCGCGGGTTTAGGATTATATCTCTGCCGCCAACTCACCGAAGCTATGGGCGGGCGCATCTGGGTAGAAAGCGCAGGCATCCCTGGTGAAGGCTCAACTTTCTTTGTGGCGCTTCCCCTGGCATAGGGTTGTTGCAAGAACAGGCTGACATCGGTTCCTACGAAATTGACGGTTGAACCTTCCTGTGTTACCATAGCCTCTAGACAGTAGACTAGCCTGCTATCGAGAGGAGAAATCATTGAATTTTTACCAGCAATTGCTCGTGGTGCGTGAGCGCCTCGATGATATTGGTGCTCATGATGATACCGTCAACCTTATAGAAACCCTGATACGGAAGGCAGAACCGACCAAAAATGACAAGACGAGCGTAACCCAGACAGTGCTGCTCCGTCATGTTTTGAGAATGCGCGAGACGCTGGACAACGATCACATTTACAACGATCTGCAAGAATTGCTCAGCGAGCGTGACGAGATGGAGGTCTCAGCGCGCGAGGACGCGGCTCCGGCAGCGTATGTTGATACGGAACGCCATCCCAGGCCCAAATCATTCTACAAAGCCAAAAAGGAAAAGACGAAGAAGCAGGATTGAATATTTACCTGCATTGAGAAATCACAACCATTTCTTAACTACCTATCTCCCATGTTCTCACTTAGCCTATGCTACCATCAATAGGGGAATACCAATCATGGTAACGTAGGCTTATCCCCTCTAAACAATCTTATTTCAAATCACGTTGAAAGTGAGGTGCATATATGCGCTCTTTCTCTCGTATGCGTATCCCGCTCCTGTTGACGCTCCTGGTAGGCATGCTGATCGGCGCTATTGCGGTAGGCCGCACAGGCTTCGCTGCCCACGCTGCCAGCGCAAGCGCGGCGATCACGCTGTCTCCGAATAGCGGTCCTCCTACCTCGGTCACAACGGTGGCCGGGACAGGTTTCGGCACGAGCGAACTGGTGGTGATCACGTTCGACAGCAAATCCGTTGGGAGTACAACTACAACCCCTACGGGAACGTTCTCCCAGAATATCCACATTCCCGCGGCGGCTACTCCTGGCAGCCATATCATCCAGGCGACCGGGCAAAGCAGCGGAGATACTGCCAAAGCGCGCTTCCTCGTCAAAACAAATTGGAAAGCCTTTGGCTACAATTCCCAACATTCCCATAATAATCCCTATGAGAACGTTTTGTCAGGAACAAACGTGTCTGGTTTAGCGGTGAAATGGAGCTACACCACCGGCGGCGCGATTTCTTCTTCACCCGCGGAGGTCGGCGGCCTGACCTTCATCGGTTCCCAGGATGGAAAAGTCTATGCCGTTAACGCCTCTAATGGCAAAATCGTCTGGAAATACACTACCGGCGGCTCCGTCACTTCATCTCCCGCCGTGGCCTATGGCCTGGTTTATATTGGATCAAGCGATCAAAAGCTTTACGCACTCAATGTCAGGTCTGGTGCGTTGAAGTGGAGCTACACCACCGGCGGCGCGATCAGCTCCTCGCCGGTAGTAGCCAATGGCATCGTGTATGTCGGCTCGGCCGATGATAAGCTCTACGCTCTGAACGCGAACAACGGGTCATTGAAGTGGAGCTATACGACGGGAGGCGCGATCACCTCTTCTCCGGCCATCGCCTCCAGCGTCGTCTATGTCGGCTCGGCTGATGATAACCTCTACGCCATTAGCACGGCGGGCGCTCTTGACTGGTCCTATCCCACCGGCGGCGCAGTTACCTCTTCACCAGCCGTAGCTGGTGGCGTCGTCTATGTTGGCTCCGCCGATGATAACTTCTACGCGCTGAATGCGACAACTGGCGTGCTGGATTGGAGCTATGCAACTAAAGGAGTCGTCTCCTCTTCGCCAACGGTGGCAAACAGCCTGGTCTATGTTGGCTCGGAAGATGATAGCATCTATGCTTTCGGCGCAAAGACGGGAACTCTGAAGTGGAGTTACACATCGGGCAATGCTGTAACGTCCTCTCCCACCGTCACCAACGGCGTCGTCTACATCGGCTCTGCGGACGACAATCTGTACGCTTTCGCTTTGCCAGCATAATCCGTAGGGGCGCGGCCCTGCCCCGCCCCGTGTGTTCGCATGTGTACAAGATTGGACGGGGCAAGCCCGCGCCTCACGAGTTTTCCCGTCAACGCACTAAAAAAGCTTGACAATGGCGCGCCTATTCGCTATAATCCGCAGTGTCAGGAATGACATTGCGGGTTTGGTGTAGTGGCAACACGCGACTTTCCCAAAGTTGAGACCACGGGTTCGAATCCCGTAACCCGCTTTTCAATGATCGCCTCTTACCGCTATGGTAAGAGGCTTTTTTTGTCTTTACACCTTTCTCATCCACTTTTTCTCTAGAGAATCTGAGAAATGCCTCACAATCTAAGTATGTAATTGATGCTATACATTTCTTCTTAAATCGTTTATACTAAAGAAGGAATGAACCATTAGCCTTTTGATCCATAAATATAGAGGGGAATGACAAAGGAGATGAGCCACAACCCGCCTCTAATCGGCAAAACATTGGGGACATGCACGCTTCATCGGCTAATTGGTGAAGGAGGCATGGGAGCGGTTTTTCTGGCGCAACAAGTGCGACCATCACGTTCTGTTGCTGTGAAAGTCCTCATGCCGAGTATTACCGCAAACTCACAGCTCTACCAGGAATTCCTCATTCGGTTTAGGCGCGAAGCTGATGTCATCGCGAAACTTGATCACGCGAACATCATTCCAATTTATGAGTACGATGAACAAGATGGCTTCGCATATCTTGTGATGCCCTACATTTCTGGTGGAAGTCTGCGCGATTTGCTCATTCATAAGGGGCCGGTCACACTTCAGGAAGCAGAGGTACTGCTCCAGCAGGCGTCTGTGGCCCTCGACTATGCCCATAGCCATAACGTCATTCACCGTGATCTCAAACCAGGAAATTTTCTTCTTCACGCTGACGGACGACTTGTCTTAGCCGATTTCGGTATCGCTCGCATGATACAAGCCAATGATCAGCGCCTCACAATGACCTTAACTAATCGAGGCACCATGCTCGGAACTCCCGAATACATGTCACCTGAAATGTTTCGAGGGGAAATAGTTGATCAACGTGCCGATACCTATGCACTCGGTATTATCCTTTTCCAGATATTGAGCGGACAGGTTCCGTTTACGGGAAACACATTTTATGCTATCGCTCACGAGCATCTCCAGGAATACCCACCTTTGCTGCATCAACTTGTTCCAAATATACCACCAGCCATCGATGAAGTTATTCGCGTCGCTCTTGCTAAGAAACGCGATGATCGTTTTGCTTCCGCAGGCGCGCTGGAACAGGCATTCCGCAATGCGCTCTCATCAACTCTCGACGATACTTCGACCATACTATCGCCAAGAACATCGCTCCCCACTGTCTTATCATCTGCGAAGCCTCTGCTTATAGATCCAACAGCCATCACACAATCTGCACGAGAACCTGCGACACCGCTTAACCAATCCGCTGCTATGCCATTTTCCCAGTATCCGCAAACACAGACGCCATACCCTCCTCAAGCATCAACACAGAGGCCGCAGACATGGGTGATCTTCTTATGCATCCTCATTGTATTACTGCTTGTTGTTGGAGGCGTTCTCGCTGGTCTATTCATCAATCGACAAAACGGCGGCACAAACCCGGCGGGACAATCTACGACCACAGTTGGTCCAACAGCATCTCCACATGCAACCAGCGCACCCTCCACAGCAACTGTGCCGCCGCAATCAACGCCCGACATCTCACGAGGTACGTTGCTTTATTCTACGTCCAACCCTGGTCCGTGCGATACCATTGGTCAATGGAATAACTTCAACGGCGCTTCCATCTCCTGTTCATCTACTGGAACAAAAATCAGGAACACACAGCAGGCAGCGTACCTGGAAGGAACATTTCTGACAGGCATTCCTGGTCAAAGCTATCCCGACAACTATGTTATCCAGGTGCAACTGACATCCTTGTCTTCTGCCGATTATGGTATCTACTTCCGCAATCAACCCGGCAATTTGCAAGGCGTCTATAGTTTCCTCATTCATTCAAACGGCACATGGAGTTCATATGTATACGACAACCACACCGGCGCATCGACCGAACTCACCAATGGGCAACTATCGGGTAATGTATCCGGCACAACTACCGTCGATGTATCCGTAGTGGGAAGTCATTTCACATTCTATGTTAATAATCAGCTTGTTGGACAGGCTAACGACAGCACGTACAGTACGGGTACAGTAGGGCTTGCTGTGGATGAGGGCGGCACGATCATCGCCAGCAACTTTGCCCTCTATCAGCCTGCATCATCGTAGCAAAAGATGTGACACTTTTCGCAACATGAGACATTCTACCCGGTTTATACGTAGTAATAAGTGGGAACACTGCATAGCGTTGATGCCCTGCCGCCTCGCAATGACGCGATACTTTCGATGCCTGTCCTTTCCAGCGGGTGTATAGGCATCATATTCTTTGGCTATAAGAAATCCATGCGCGAACCTGTCTGCATGCTATTTTCTGGGGGTGAGCAAGCGTGGCTATTGACCGGAACAACAATCTATTACTTGGACGTACTGTCGGCACATTCGAACTGCAAAGCCTGCTTGGGCGCGGCGGCATGGGCGCAGTCTATCTTGCTCTGCAATCGCGCCCGCACCGGTCTGTGGCTGTGAAGACGCTCATGCCCGCCATGTTCCAGGATGCAAGCATCCAGGACGCCTTCCTGGCGCGTTTCCGCCGCGAGGCAGACGCGATTGCCGCGCTTGATCACATCAATATCATGCCCATCTACGAATATGGCGAACAGGAAGATGTCGCCTACCTGGTCATGCCCTACGTCACTGGCGGCACGCTGCGCCAGGTACTGGAAAAGCGCCGCATTCTGCCGCTCAACGAAACATTGTCCATCATCGAACAGATTGCCGCGGGTCTCGACTATGCTCACGCGCGCGGGATCATTCACCGTGATCTGAAACCGGCGAACATACTCTTTCACGCCGATGGCCGCGTGGTACTGGCCGATTTCGGCCTTGCCAAGTTGCTCAATGAAACGGCAGAAGCCAGCAACGAGGCGACAGCAACGCTGACCGGCGTCGG